>CAYSMI010000135.1:0-4712 GCA_964432165.1 uncultured Acidiferrobacter sp. | reverse complement strand
CTTCCGATGATCCAGCAACCGCTTTTGCCGACGTGGACTTTGCCATGCTGGTGGGCGCGCGCCCGCGCGGCCCGGGTATGGAACGCAAGGATCTGCTGACGGAAAACGCTCGGATATTTTCGGTGCAAGGTGCGGCGCTGAATGAAAGCGCGAGCCGTGACGTCCGCATTCTGGTGGTCGGAAATCCAGCCAACACCAATGCGCTGATCGCATCAGCCAATGCCCCCGATCTTGATGCAGCCCAGTTCACGGCGATGACCCGTCTGGATCACAATCGTGCCATCAGCCAGCTTGCAGAGAAAACCGGTGCGGCCACCACCGATATTTCGCGGGTCACCATCTGGGGAAATCACTCGGCTACCCAGTATCCCGATATCCATCATGCCATGATCGCTGGCAAGGGTGCAGTGGATCTGGTGGATGAGGCGTGGATGACCGATGACTTTATTCCAACGGTGCAGCAGCGCGGCGCGGCCATCATCAAGGCGCGGGGCGCCTCGAGTGCTGCCTCGGCGGCCGGCGCCGCGATTGATCATATGTGCACCTGGGTCCAAGGTACGCCAGAAAATGACTGGGTCAGTATGGCGATCCCTTCGGCAGGGGATTACGGTATCGAGGCAGGGTTGATTTATTCGTTCCCGGTGACATGTTCGGGCGGGCAGTACACAGTCGTCAGGGATCTTGCCATTAACAGTTTCAGCGAGGCGCGCATGCAGGCGACGGAAGCCGAACTTCGCGAGGAACGTGACGGAGTGAGAGAACTCCTGGGGTAATTACGATGCACCCATCCCTTACGGTGAAGACGTCATGATCCGGGTTGCCGTGGCCGGCGCTGCCGGACGAATGGGGCAGACCCTGGTATCGGCCTGTCAGATGCATGAATCATTTACCCTGACCCATACTTTTGAGCAGAGCGGGCACGAATCCATTGGCCGGCCCGCGGGGGAACTTGCGGGTAGCGCTGGAAACGGTCCTGTCATCTCAGACAGCATTGACGGCGCGCCGTTTGACGTCTTGATCGACTTTACGTCTCCAACAGCCTCTCTTGCGAACCTCGCGTTCTGTGCCGACCACGGGTTGCGGGCTGTGGTTGGCACGACAGGCTTCGACGAAAGCCAGAAGCAGCGTATGGCCGAACTCTCTGAAAAGACTGCAGTCGTCTGGGCGCCCAATATGAGTGTGGGAGTGAATATCTGCCTCAAGCTGCTGGAACTTGCCGCGGGTGCTTTTGGCGATGATGTTGATATCGAAGTAATTGAAGCCCATCACCGCCACAAGGTTGACGCACCCTCCGGGACCGCCCTCAAGATGGGAGAGGTTGTGGCCAGGGCGCTCGGAAGAACGCTTGAAGAGCATGGGGTATTTGCCCGCCAAGGCCATACCGGCCCCCGGGCCGACCGGGAAATCGGGTTCTCCACCATCCGGGCAGCAGATGTGATCGGTGAGCACAGCGTGTGGTTTGCCGGCGCCAAGGAACGGGTCGAAATCACCCACAAGGCCGCCGGCCGGGAGATATATGCCAACGGCGCGCTGCGCTGTGCCCAATGGTTGATGGACAAGCCATCCGGCCTTTTCGACATGCAGGATGTACTGGGCCTCAAGCCCTGAAGGCCTGAGAAATAGCCCCAACGATTGATGTTTGAGCCCCAAGAAGATAGACTGCTCTCCCCGGAATGAGTGAGCATCTTATCCAGAAAAAAGGAGAGACCCAGCAGGTCTCTCCTTTTTTTTGTGTCTGAACACAGGCATGATCTTTTGACCCCTGCGCTTCTTGCCCTTGAGGATGGGACGGTATTTCATGGCCGTGCAATCGGCGCCATCGGAGAAACGGTGGGTGAGGTTGTCTTCAACACGGCGATGACGGGCTATCAGGAGATTGTGTCGGATCCGTCATATGCGCGCCAGATCGTGACCTTGACGTGCCCGCACATCGGTAATGTCGGCGCCAACGACGAGGACATCGAAGCGAAAGACGCTTACGCCTGCGGTCTCGTCGTGCGTGATTACCCGAATCTTCTCAGCAACTTCCGTTCTCAGGAATCCTTAAGTGAGTATCTCTCGCGACAGAATGTGATCGGTATCAGCGATATCGATACCCGCCAGTTAACGCGGTTGCTTCGGGAGAAAGGCGCTCAAAACGGTTGTGTTCAGGCAGGCAGTATCGACGCAGATCGGGCTGTAACACAGGCCCGGGCTTTTGCCGGGCTCAAGGGGATGGATCTTGCCAGGACCGTGACGACCGAAAAGCCCTATCTCTGGAAAGAGGGAACCTGGCAGCTGGAAGGGGGCTTTCAGGCGCCCGGCGAGCAGAACTGGCGTGTCGTTGCCTACGATTTTGGGATTAAACGCAATATTCTTCGGCTTCTGGTGGATCGTGGCTGTACCGTCGAGGTGGTCCCGGCGCAGACGAGTGCCAAAGACATTTTGGCGCGCAAGCCCGATGGGGTATTTCTGTCCAATGGTCCGGGCGATCCCGAGCCCTGTACCTATGCTATCGATGCCATTCGGGAAATCCTGAAAAGGCGGGTGCCGGTATTTGGCATCTGTCTTGGCCATCAACTGCTGGGGCTTGCGGCCGGCGCAAAAACGCTGAAGATGAAATTCGGACATCATGGCGCCAACCATCCGGTTGTGGATCTCGCCACAGCCCGGGTCATGATCACCAGCCAGAATCACGGCTTTGCGGTTGACCCCGATTCACTGCCAGAAGGGCTTGCGGTAACCCACCGGTCATTGTTCGATCAGTCGATTCAGGGGATCGCGCTGCGTGATGCACCGGCGTTTTCTTTTCAGGGGCATCCGGAAGCAAGCCCCGGGCCCCAGGATATTGTCAGCCTCTTTGATCAGTTCGTTGACCTGATGGAAAAAGCAAAAGACACAGGTCATGCCCAAGCGAACTGATATCACCTCTGTTCTGGTGATCGGCGCCGGTCCGATCGTAATCGGACAGGCCTGCGAGTTTGATTATTCCGGGGTTCAGGCCTGCAAGGCGCTGCGCGAGGAGGGCTACCGGGTCATTCTGGTGAATTCCAATCCGGCCACCATCATGACCGATCCTGAGTTTGCCGATGCAACCTATATCGAACCGATTACCTGGGAAGCGGTTGCGCTGATTATCGAAAAAGAACGTCCGGATGCGCTGCTGCCCACCATGGGCGGCCAGACCGGCTTGAACTGTTCCCTGGACCTGGTGCGCCACGGTGTATTGGAAAAGTTCGGCGTTGAGATGATTGGCGCAACGCAAAATGCGATTGACAAAGCCGAGGACCGCCAGCGATTTCGCGATGCGATGCAGTCTATCGGACTCGAAGTGGTCAGGGGAGATCTTGCCCATTCGATGGAAGACGCCGCCGCGGTGCTGGAACAGATCGGCTTTCCGGCCATTATCCGCCCCTCCTTCACTCTTGGCGGAAGCGGTGGCGGGATCGCCTATAACACCGAAGAATATGAAGCGATCTGTCGGCGCGGGCTGGATGCCTCACCCACCAGCGAACTGCTGATCGAAGAGTGCATTCTTGGCTGGAAAGAATTCGAGATGGAGGTGGTCCGGGACCACCGGGATAACTGCATCATCGTCTGCTCGATTGAAAATTTTGACGCGATGGGGGTACATACCGGCGACTCGATTACCGTCGCGCCAGCGCTGACACTCACCGACAAGGAATACCAGATCATGCGCAACGCGAGCATCGCCGTGCTGCGTGAGATCGGCGTTGATACGGGCGGCTCGAACGTGCAGTTCGCGATTGACCCTGCCACTGGCCGCATGGTCGTAATTGAGATGAATCCGCGGGTATCGCGCTCTTCCGCGCTGGCATCCAAGGCGACCGGGTTTCCCATCGCGAAAGTGGCGGCAAAGCTTGCTGTGGGATATACCCTGGACGAGCTCGATAACGACATCACGGGCGGCGCAACGCCCGCTTCTTTTGAGCCCACCATCGACTACATCGTTACCAAGATCCCCCGCTTTGACTTCGAAAAATTTCCCCAGGCCGATCCCACTCTGACGACGCAGATGAAATCGGTCGGGGAGGCGATGGCGATTGGACGGACGTTCAAGGAATCGTTCCACAAAGCTCTTCGCAGTCTCGAGATCGGCAGCCTCGGCCTTGAGCCGATCTGGGATCCGGCCTCTGACAGTCATGATCTTGCCAGAGCGTTGCGTGTTCCGGGGGCCCGTCGCGCCTGGTATATCGCCGATGCGTTCCGCGAGGGACTCACATTGGAGGAGGTGCAGTCGCTTACGGGAATTGATCTGTGGTTCCTTGCACAGATTGCTGAACTGGTGGAGGCCGAGAGTGAGATTCGCGAAATGGTGTTGTCGCAGGCCGATGCTGCCGACCTTCGCCGCTTCAAGCGTGACGGCTTCTCTGATGCCCGCCTCGCCAGCCTGATGAACGTGAGCGAGTCTGAAGTTCGTGCCCGCCGTCACGAACTCGGGGTACGGCCTGTATACAAGCGGGTGGATTCCTGTGCGGGAGAGTTTGCCACTCCGACGGCATACCTTTATTCGACTTATGAGCATGAATGTGAATCCGCCCCTGAGAGCAGGACCAAGGTCATGGTGCTCGGCGGTGGGCCAAACCGGATCGGTCAGGGAATCGAGTTTGATTACTGCTGTGTGCACGCGGCGATGGCGCTGCGCGAGGACGGCTACCAGACCATTATGGTCAACTGCAATCCCGAGACGGTTTCAACCGACTACGACACTT
>CAYSMI010000134.1:0-4720 GCA_964432165.1 uncultured Acidiferrobacter sp. | reverse complement strand
ATGCTCGATGCGGATCACGCAGTCTGTGTCAGACCGGGTCTGCACTGCGCGCCGGATGTACATGAACTGCTCGGCACGGTTTCCCAGAACGGCACCGTCCGATTTGCCGCGGGATACTTCACTGATGATGAAGACCTGGATCAGGCGGTTGAAGCAGTCCGTGATCTTGCAGAGAGCTGAACATACCCGGAAATATCGACCTAACGACTCACCGCCCGAATGGCAGGATGGTCAAATGAAAGCAGTAGAAAGCGTTATTGATCTTGTTGGAGGAACGCCCCTTGTCCGGCTCAACAACATTGTTGATTCAGACATGGCGACCATCTACGCCAAGATGGAGAACCTCAACCCATCAGGCTCAGTCAAGGACCGCATGGCCATCAACATGATGAAACGGGCCGAGGAAGCGGGCCTGCTGAAGCCAGGCGGCACCATAGTCGAGAGCACCTCGGGCAATACCGGGCTTGGACTGGCGATGGCGGCGGCGGTTCGGGGCTACCGCTGTGTCTTCACCATCCCGGACAAGATGAGTCAGGAAAAGATTGATATGCTGAAGTCCTACGGTGCCGAGGTCATTGTGACCGCGACCGACCTTGATCATCACCATCCGGACAGTTACGTGGAGGTCGCCAAGCGCATTGCCCGGGAAACGCCTGGCGCTTTCTATACAGACCAGTATTCGAATCCACACAATCCCGAGGCGCATTATCTGACCACCGGCCCCGAAATCTGGGAAGCCACCGAGGGCAAGATTGATTCTTTCGTGGCAGGACTCGGCACCGGCGGGACCATATCCGGAGCCGGCAAATACCTTAAGGAAAAAGCCGCAGATGTCGGCCGCACCGTGAGGGTGGTGGGGCCTGACCCTTATGGGAGCATCTATAAGGAGGCCCATGAAAAAGGCGAATGGAGCACGCCTTCGCTCTACCGCGTTGAAGGCATCGGCCATGATTTTATGGTGGAGACGCTGGATTTTTCCGTGGTCGACGAGGTCGTTAACGTCTCGGACCGGGACTCCTTCCTGATGGCACGCCGACTGGCCCGCCAGGAAGGCATTCTTTCCGGCGGATCAACAGGGACAGTGTTCTTTGGCGCCCTGCAGGAGGCAAAGAAACTGGGTCCCGGCAAGATCATCGTCGCCATCGTCTGCGATTCGGGCGACCGTTACATCAGCAAATGTTTTAACGACGAATGGATGCGCGATATGGGGTACTTTGCACCGGAAACCCACCTTGGCACAGTCCAGCAATTGCTCGATGCCCGCAACCAGGAGGTAACCTTTGCCGATCCCGAAGAACCCCTCCGGGAAGTAATCGCACGAATGGCCGCTACGGGTATCTCCCAGATGCCGGTGGCTTCGGGTCAGGGCGATCTGCGGATGATTGAGGAACTGGATATCCTGCGGGCCGTGGCCAGTCACGAGCACGATCTTGAAGACAGCGTGCGCGATATCGCCCGCCCACTCGAAGGGCGCATCAGCCCTGATGACAACCTCAGCCATGTACAGCAGATCTTTGAGCAGAACAATGTCGCCGTGGTGGTGCAGGAGGGTCGCGTCTTAGGGATCATTAACAAGATCGATCTGCTTGAATTCATCAATAACCATAGTCGTCAAGCCGCCTGACTCACGTCGGACGGTCGCCAAAGTTACGGAGAAACACATTGAAATTTGACACCAAGGTTGTCCGAGCCGGCATCAGCCCGGATCCCACCACGGGTTCGATCCTTCCGCCGATCTATGAAACCGCGACCTATGTACTGCCGGAGGTCGGACGTGACCTGGGCTTTGACTACACGCGCTCGTCGAACCCCACCCGCCAGGTGCTTGAGGAAAACCTCGCCGCGATCGACAGCGGCCAGTACGCCGTGAGTTTCGCAAGCGGTATGTCGGCGGTCGACGCGTGCTTCAAACTGTTGATCAAGGGGGATCACATTGTCTGCGGCGATGATGTATATGGTGGTGTGACCCGCCTTCTGGATAACGTCACCGGTCAGCAAGGCATCGATGTCAGCTACGTCGACACCACGAACGCAGATGCCGTGCGCGGTGTGATTACCCCAAAGACCCGGATGCTCTGGATCGAAACCCCGACCAATCCGCTGCTGAAGGTGAGCGACCTTGAGGAAATGGTCAAAATCGCCCGCGAGAACAACATCCTGCTGGGCGTCGATTCCACATTTGCCACGCCGGTCTTTCTCCGACCCCTTGAGTTCGGCGCGGATATCGTGATGCACAGCACGACCAAGTATCTCGCTGGGCACAACCAGATCATCGGCGGCGTGATCGTCACCAATCACCAGCATGTATTTGAAAAGATGAAATACATCCAGAAAACCATCGGTGCGGTGTCGAGCCCCTTTGACTGCTGGCTTAACCTCAGCGGCCTTAAGACCTTGCACCTGCGCATGAAGCGCCACGAAGAGTCCGCAATGGCGATTGCCGAGTTTCTGGAGGGACATGCCAAGATCGACCGGGTACTTTACCCGGGGCTGGCTTCCCATCCGCAGCACACCGTTGCCAAAGCCCAGATGTCGGGCTACAGCGGCATGATTGCTTTTGAATTGACGGGCGGCACAGACGCCGGAAAGCGGCTCATGAATAACGTTCAGCTGTGCGGACTGGCGGAGAGTCTCGGCAGTGTCGAGACCATGATCACCCACCCGGCCAGCATGACCCATGTCGATGTACCTGCCGAAGATCGACGCAAGCGCGGATTGACGGATGGCCTGGTAAGGCTCTCGGTCGGCATCGAGGATGTCGACGACATTATCGCAGATCTGGAATCAGCGCTGGAGAAAGCCTGAGGCGATTGAGACGGGTGTAGCGGATCCAGGGTGTGCTACAGAATCTTCGCCGAATAGTCGCCTGAGTAAGCAACCGCAATCTCACTCTCAGAGTCGATCCGGGCGCTGAGGGAAAGCACTGCCCACCCCCGATCGCCCAGCGTCCCGGTGAACTGTGCTGCGTCTTCGGGCGCAGGCCAGTAGCAATGCGCCCGGATCATCTGCTCGCTGCAGGGCCGGGTATAGCGCAGATCGCTCCTGACCACAGCGATATCGGTCTGATATCCCGCCGCCTCGCAGACCAGTGACGTCATCGCCCATCCGGACAAAGTACAAAGCGATGCAAGCGTACCGGCAAATGCGGTCTGCTTGTCATTGAAATTGGAGGCCAGCGGCGCCTCCAGCACCAGGCCCGAGTCGTCGACGCCCCCTGCCCGGATATCAAAGTTGCAGGTCATCGGAACCTGTTGGCGCAGGTACTGAACCAGCTCTTCAAGTGCACTGGGGCTCATTAATGCTTCCGATCTCAAAGAAGTGACCCTCACTGACAACACCCCACCGGTGTTCCCGGGGCGGTGGCGCCGGCTCAACCCGCTCCGCCAACTCATAATAGACAGCGCGGCTGACGAGCGCCCAGAGGCCTTCGCGCACTTTGATATAGGGTGCGGGTTCGCCAGTGACAGGGTCTTCATCTACGTGCAGTGGATGCTCCTTTCCCGCGACGATGACATCGTCAACATTGGTCCTGAATATCAGCCGCTGCGCCTCTCCGTGACTTGAGCATTCCAGCTCCACTGCCAGGAAGGGCGCGTCTTCGACCTCGATGCGGAGTTTTTCTGTGGGGGAAACCAGAAAGAATTCATCGCCCTCTTTTATCAGCACTCTGGAGAGCAGTCGGACCAGGGATTGCCGCTCGATGGGGGAGCCGAGGTAGTGCCAGGCACCGTCCCGACTGATCCGCAGTTCAAGATCTCTATGGATCGAGGGTTGCCAGGAGTCCAGAGGAGGCAGTTTTGTACTACGCGCCGCAACCGCAAGCCGCTCCAGACGTCCCACCCCTTCAGAATGCTGATCAGTCAGGAAGAGACTCCTTAGACGGGCCGCGGCCGACCAGACCCATCCAAAGCAACAAAAGTAAACAGGCCCTCAGTCACCCGCTCTTCGGTCTGGTCATGCCGGCGCCGAACCCAGGTATCCACCTTGACAGCAATTGACGTGGTCCCGATCCTGACCGTGGTGCAGTAGCAGCTGACCTGATCTCCCACCTGCACCGGCCGGTGAAAGGTCATGGCATCCACCGCCACGGTGGTCACCCGCCCACCGGCCACCGCAAAAGCGTGGATGCCTCCGGCAAGGTCCATCTGCGCCATCAGCCATCCACCAAAGATATCCCCGTTGGGGTTGGCATCAGCCGGCATCGCGATGGTCCGTATCGAAGGGGTTCCCTCGGGAGGGCCGCTCATGTGGATGATTCCCTTGGCGCTCGGCCCATCAGATAGAACTCATCATTGGGCCGCATCGCTGTGAGGTTCGCCATCCGGTTGGAAAGCGCGAAGAATGCGGCAATCGCACCGATATCCCAGATATCCTCGTCGTCAAAGCCGTGCTCACGCAAGGCCTCGTAATCGGATTCTTCGAGCGCTGCTGAATTTATGGCCACCTTTTCAGCAAAGACCAGCATCGCCCTCTGACGTGCACTAATGTCGGCCTTGCGAAAGTTAATCGCTACCTGATCGGCAACCAGCGGATCTTTGGCGTAAATCCGCAAAATGGCGCCGTGGGCGACAACGCAGTACTGGCAGTTATTTGCGCCCGAGGTCGAGACCACGATCATCTCACGCTCGGCTTTGGACAAACCGCTGTCGCGCAACATCAAGGCATCGTGATAATCAAAAAAGGCCCGGCACTCATCGGGACGATGTGCAAGCCCCAAAAA
>CAYSMI010000133.1:0-4733 GCA_964432165.1 uncultured Acidiferrobacter sp. | reverse complement strand
CATTGCCCTTTTCCATCGTTCGTGAGGTGGCGTCTCGAAGACAACAGCAAGGTCTGCTTCTACCGTCAGCCAGGAATTCTGATGGATTTCCGACTCCAGTTGGCCGGCACCCCAGCCGGCGTAGCCGAGGCTGAGAAGGGCATTTCCCGGCCCGGAGCCGACCGCCATCGATTCGAGCACGTCGCGCGAAGAGGTGAGGCCCATCGTTTGGCCCACGGGTATGGTCGACTGCCATTCGCCGAAACCCTCATGCAGTACAAGGCCCAGTTCATTATGTACAGGGCCTCCTACATAGACCGGCTCGTGGGCCATAGGCTGATCCTTTGTGACATCCAGTTCGAGTTGGTTCAGCACGTCATGCATCACCAGGTTTTCCATCGGCCGGTTGATCACCACTCCAAGGGCGCCATTTTCATCGTGCTGACAGATCAGGGTCACCGTCTGGTGAAAGTTGGGGTCCTTAAGTTCCGGCATTGCCACCAGGAAGTGGTTCGCGAGCGAGGGAAAGTCGGCTTCTGGTGTCATTTTCAAAAGGTGACGCGAGTCCCTGTTGCTGTGAAACGCCATGTTCTCGTAATGTGCAGCACATCGACCTCTTCCCGGATCGCCATGGGAAGGGGCTCAAAAGGCCCTGCGAGTCGGGCAATCTGCTGGGCCGCCTGGTCAAGGGATGCCTTGCCGGAAGAGTTTAGGACCTTTACCGAATGAACATGCCCGTTGGCTTCAACCGACACGGCCAAGAGCACTTCTCCATACAAATGTGTGAGATCCTGTTGCTGGGCATACTGGTTTCCTACGGCCTCCACTTTCTGGCGCCAGCGATCCATCCAGATACTGTAGTCATCCGGTATTCTTGAAGCGCTAACGAAGACCTCACGGTCCAGGCGGTCGAGACTTGCCTGAAGAGAGTCGATCTCATCGTGGTAGTGCTGGATCAGTGGTTGCTCTGCCTGCTCATAGCTGGTGGTCATCGACCGTGTTTCGATCGGCTCGACAATGCTGGCGTCCTGGTGGGAATCCCCTCCGGGCAGGAGCAATACTTCGACCATCGGTAATGTCGGAGGAGCCTTGACGGGTTTGGCGGCAACAAAGCCGATACCGCCGATCAGCAGGGTATGAATGAGCAGTGACAGACCCAGCGCGCGAGAGACCCTGGAAGTGTGGGGAGCTGAAACAACGGTGCCGTTGATCGCCCCGGGGATGACATTTGGGCCGGGAGCGATCAGAGATAGGGGAGAGCGGTAACTTTTATGACGCAGAACTTTAGCCTCGGTAACGAGATTTTAGCGGGTTGCCGGCATAGGGTCATCCATCTCACTGCAACTGCTTCTGTTTAAAGCGGGCGGAAGGTTTTCTTCCCCCGCCCGGAACGATAGAATGTGCCATTCGAATGCAGTCCATTCGCCCAGCGAATTGGAATCCCGGTCATCGGTTTGGCCCTTTCGCAAGCCTATAATCTAAGTTATTGATTCTTAACTTTTATTCTCTCATTTGGCCCCTCTCATGAGTGGCCTTCCGGATCTTTCAGCCCTGCGTCAGATTGTTGTCGACGCGGCCGAGCAAGCAGGACTTTCCGATTTTGGTCTGCGCCAGGCTAAAGCCAAAGTAGACGGCAGCATCGTCACGGATCTGGATCACGAGATGCAGCGTCTTATCTCGACCGAACTTAAGAGCGCCTGGCCTGAGTTTTCCTTTATGGGAGAAGAAATGGATCATGGTGAGCAGGCCCAGATCGTGGTTGAGGGCCAAAAGAGCGGATTCTGGGCGCTGGATCCTTTAGATGGCACGACCAATTTCGCGATGGGGTTTCCTTTTTACGGGGTGTCGCTGGCGCTCGTGGTTGGAGGAGACCCGAAATTGGGCGTGGTCTATGACCCTGTCCGCCGGGAATGTTTCAGTGCCAGCGCAGGAGAAGGCGCCTATCTGGACGGTGCACTCCTCAAGACGCCCCAGACCACGCTCGCTCTTCGGGAATGTGTCGCAAACGTCGACTACAAGCGGCTGGTTTCCGGTCTTGCGGACGCTCTGGTGCGCTACCCGCCGTATCGATCGCAGCGCAATCTGGGGTCTTCGGTTCTGGAGTGGTGCTGGGTCGCCGCAGGAAGGATGCAGTTATATCTGCACGGAGGCCAGCGGATGTGGGACT
The DNA here is from genome assembly GCA_964432165.1 of uncultured Acidiferrobacter sp. Taxonomy (GTDB): domain Bacteria; phylum Pseudomonadota; class Gammaproteobacteria; order Arenicellales; family UBA868; genus UBA868. The sequence goes on along the minus strand of CAYSMI010000133.1, from coordinate 2,587 downwards.
ACGCTGCGGGCAGCCTTATTCTGAAGGAGGCCGGGGGCGTTTTTACAACGATACCCGGCAATGTCCTGGATTGCCGCAAATTCACCAAGCGTTCGGCAATCGCCGCGATCACACCGGAGCTTCATCGGCTGTGGATCAGTTGGGTTCGGGAGAATGAAAATCCCTGAAAGAAATAAGTAAAAACTTATGCCCCAAATTAATAATATTTGCTATACCTTTTGGTTTGACCCCGGCATAGTGAGCGCCCTGAAATTTCCCTTTGCGCTCTACGCCTTATTGATCAGTCACCGAAGATCAGGCGATTTTTGGCCCCGGCAAGCTGACTGCCGGACTGTGCTCAGGACTTTAAGTGAGAAACGATCATGAATACGGCAACAGCAAGTGCTGCCAGTGCAGTTGATCGGCGTACCAAAGCGAACGCCATCCGCGCCCTCAGCATGGACGCGGTGCAAAAGGCCAAAAGCGGCCATCCCGGTATGCCCATGGGTATGGCCGATATATCAGAAGTGCTCTGGTGCGATTACCTGAAACACAATCCGGCTAATCCAACGTGGCCAAATCGGGACAGATTTATTCTCTCCAACGGGCATGGCTCGATGCTGCACTATGCTCTGCTTCATTTGACGGGCTACGACCTGCCCATCAGCGAGCTTCAAAATTTTCGCCAATTGCACTCCCGGACACCGGGTCACCCCGAATACGGTTACGCCCCAGGAGTTGAGACTACGACAGGGCCGTTAGGTCAGGGACTCACCAACGGCGTTGGTATGGCCCTTGCCGAGAAGGTCCTTGCCGCCCAGTTCAACCGCGATCAGTATGCGGTGGTCGATCACCATACTTATGTCTTTATGGGCGACGGCTGCATGATGGAGGGCATCTCCCACGAGGCCTGCTCGCTGGCCGGGACACTGGGTCTTGGCAAACTCATTGCCTTCTGGGACGACAATGGCATCTCCATTGACGGTGAAGTGGCTGGGTGGTTTACCGACAATACTCCGGCACGTTTTCGGGCCTACGGCTGGCAGGTGATTGAAGATGTCGATGGCCATGACCCGCAAGCGATCTCGCAGGCCATCAGCGAAGCGCAAGGGGATTCAGACAGACCGTCCTTGATCTGTTGTCGAACCGTCATCGGCTGGGGCTCTCCCAACAAGCAGGGCAAAGAATCCTGTCACGGCGCACCTCTGGGTGACGACGAGATCGCCCTGACGCGTGACGCCCTGGGCTGGCCGCATGGGCCCTTTGAGATTCCTGGTGATGTGCGCGAGGCCTGGGATGCGAGGACTCAGGGCGCATCGCGCGAGAATGACTGGCAGGCGCGCTTTGAAGCCTATCGCGCAGCGTATCCTGATCTTGCCAGAGAATTTGAGCGGCGGATCGCCGGTGAGTTCCCGCAGGACTGGGCAGAGAAATCACAGGCTTTTATCGATTTGGTGAATACCGATACCCTGACGGTTGCGAGCCGCAAGGCGTCCCAACTGGCGCTTGACGGTTTCGGGCCGTTTCTGCCGGAACTTATCGGAGGCTCGGCAGATCTCGCTGGATCGAATCTCACTTTGTGGTCCGGCTCCAAGACCATCTCACGGGACGATGCCACTGGAAACTACATTTATTTTGGCGTTCGCGAATTTGCGATGGCGGCGCTCGGTAACGGGCTGGCGCTGCACGGAGGGTTGATTCCTTACAGTGCAACCTTTCTGGTGTTTTCCGACTACGCGCGAAACGCGTTGCGGATGGCGGCACTCATGAAGATTCGCCAGGTGTTTGTTTTCACGCACGATTCTATTGGGCTCGGCGAAGATGGCCCGACCCACCAGCCGGTGGAGCATACTGCAAGCCTGCGATTGATCCCGAATATGTCGTTGTGGCGCCCCGGCGACGCGGTTGAGACTGCCGTCGCGTGGCGCTGCGCCATTGAGCGTACCGATGGCCCTACCAGCCTGGCGCTTTCCCGGCAGAATCTGCCGCATCAGGCTCGTGACTCTGCGCAAATCAGCGATATTGCCCGGGGCGGCTATGTGCTCTTGGATTGTAAGGGCGCGCCCGAAGCGATTATCATCGCCACGGGTTCCGAGGTGGCCCTCGCTATGGATGCGGCTACTCTTCTGGGGGAGAAGGGTCGGCGAATCCGCGTCGTCTCTATGCCGAGCACGGATGTATTTGATGCTCAGGACGAGGATTACCGTGAGTCCGTGCTGCCCCGTGCGGTAACGGCGCGGGTTGCGGTCGAAGCAGGCGTGACGGGCGGCTGGCTTAAATATGTCGGCCTTAGTGGTACGGTCGTGGGGATCGATCGTTTTGGTGAATCCGCACCGGCCGGGGAAGCCTTCGAATATTTCGGTTTCACCGTGGACAATGTGGTGGGACAGGTGGAATCGCTGATGTAAGCGACGGACCATCATGGCGCTTTTTCAGTTATCGAAAGCGTAGGAAATCGCAGAATAGAAGAGTTTTTATTTCTTAAGGAGATCAGCCCATGGCGATCAAAGTTGCAATTAATGGTTTTGGCCGGATCGGCCGTAATGTGTTTCGGGCGATGTTTGAGTCTGGCCAGCAGGACCAGTTTGAAGTGGTTGCGGTCAACGAT
>CAYSMI010000132.1:0-4786 GCA_964432165.1 uncultured Acidiferrobacter sp. | reverse complement strand
CGCGCATGGAAAGGACAGGCCATCATGCAGTAGCGGCAACCAATACAGATGTGTTTATCCACCAGGACGATGCCGTCTTCCCGGCGAAAAGACGCACCCGTTGGGCAGACATCAACGCAGGGCGGCTCTTCGCAATGTTGGCACATCAGCGGCAGCGACACCTCCCGCCCGGTAGTGTCATCGCGAAGATCGACCTTGCGGATCCACTGCGCATCGGTCTCGGGTCGATCCATTCCCGATAAGCCGTGCTCCTCGTTACACGCCGAGACACAGGCGTCACAACCGCTCGCGCAGCGGCTGCTGTCGACCCACAGTCCCCAGCGATGCTCATCACTGACCGGCTCATCATCCGAGCGCGCCATCGCGAGTTCCACCAGGCGCACCCCGGGGGCGAGAGCAAGTAACGCGACTCCGGCGCCAGCCTTCGCAAAGAAACTGCGCCGCAAAGGCGTCCCGTTTGAATGTTCGGATTCTGGCATCGTAAGGCTCAGGGGGATTGACTCAGCGCTGGCGCAGGAACCGCGGCGTGGCAGGTGAAACAATCCATCGTTACCGCTGCGTAGACATGACAGGACTGGCAGAACTGGTCCTCCGCATTAATGGGAATAAACTGGCCTTTCGCATCTTTGCTGGCATGACAGTCGATGCAGCCGGCGAGACTGTGTCTGATCGCGCGAACCCCCTGATGCACGGTCTTGTCACGGTCGTGGTTCATGAAATCAAAATGATCCCGGCGCATGATATCCACAGGCTCAACGCACTGTTCCCCACGGGCTGGCGGAATCTGGGGCTTGACCACGTCTGCGTACACTGCGGACGGCGTCCACGGGACAATGCCTCCCAGTAACAGGCCCAAAATCCACCCTCGGCGAAATCGCTGCCCGATAGCCCCCCACATCGCGATGACCTGGCTACTCCCCCATCCCCATGTCGATGTAACCGGTGGGGCAGACGTCAGCGCAGATATGACAGCCGATACACTTTGCGTAGTCGGTATCCACATAACGCCCGGTCGTTGACTGGTCTTTCTTGACCCGGAACACTGCATCCTGTGGACAGAAAATCACGCAGTTGTCGCACTCAAAGCACATTCCGCAGCTCATGCAGCGCTCGGCCTCGGCACGAGCACCCTCGTCCGTCAATCCATGATGACGCTCTTCAAAATGGCCGAGCACCTCATCCGCATCCGGCACCGTCGTGTCACGGAGATTTCTGGGCGTCTCCTCGAAATGGCCCAAAAAGAGTTCATCAGAGGGGATGATCTCGTGTCTCGAGCGGTCCTCGTAGTTGTGTACCGCGAATGAGGCTTCCGCGGTACCCCAGGCCGCGGCGTGGTCATATTCTTCAGGCGCGAGCGACTGCTCGTTCAGTTTCGCCAGCAGATTAAAGTGGTGCACATCAACCTTCGGCCGTCGCACCGGGTCTTCGCCCTTCAGGTAATGGTCGATGCTTTGGGCGGCGATGGCAGCCTGGCCGATGGCGGTTGTCAGAAGGTGCGGGCGCACGATGTCGCCCGCGACAAAATGACCGGGGCGATCGGGAACCTGGAAAAAGCGGTCCGCATCGATTAACTGGCGATCGTTACCCATTTCCTCAATGCCGCTGAGATCGCCAGCCTGTCCGATAGCCGAAACAATCAGGTCCGCCTCGACCTCAAACTCAGTGTCCGCTATCGGAGTGGGTATTCCTTTTTCATCAATCTCGCATTTCGCCAAGCGCAGTCCGGTGGCCCGGCCGCTCTCATCACGAATCAGGGCAACCGGCATCACCCCGTTCAGTATGGTGACACCCTCGGTCAGCGCATCATCCACTTCTTCTTCGGTTGCCGTCATATCCACACGCTCAAAGAGCGCGGTCAGGGTCACCTGGGCACCCTGACGTGCGGCCACCATGGCTGAGTCGTGAGCGGTATAACCACCGATCACTTCTTCGGGTCGATCCTTCTCGTTGATCCGGTCAATCTTGCCAAGACGCCTTGCCACTGAGACAACGTCGATGGACGTGTCTCCGCCACCGATACAGACCACCTTTTCCGCGGTGACCTTCATCGTTTCCTTGTTGAATGCGTCGAGAAAAGCCACGCCTGAGACACAGTTGGGCGTACCTTCCCAGCCTTCGACGGGGAGTCCGCGACCGCGCTGGCAACCAACCGCCCACAACACGGCATCGTATTCCGTCTCCAGCTGCTCGATGGAGACATCCCGGCCGACGCGCACGCCGGTCCTGATCTCGATATCACCCATTTCAATAATCCGCTCGATCTCCCGGTCGAGCCTCTCTCGGGGCGTCCGGTAACCGGGAATCCCATAGCGGAACATCCCGCCGAGGCGCTCCTGCGATTCAAAAACCGTAGAAGCGTGGCCAAGCCGCCGCAACTGGTACGCAGCCGCAAGTCCTGCCGGACCGCCGCCAATGACGGCTACCCGCTTGCTACCGACGGGGGGCGGCGTTTCAAACTGGTAACCCTCGTCGAACGCCGAATCGCCGATAAACTGCTCCACCGAGTTGATGCCAACAAAGTCATCAACATTGTTCCGGTTGCATCCGCTTTCACATGGCGCGGGGCAGACGCGGCCCATCATCGCGGGGAAAGGGTTAGCATCGGTCGCCCGCCTGAAAGCGTATTCCTGCCAGGTCATGCCCTCGGGCGGTTGCTCCATGCCCCGCACGATTTGCAGCCATCCGCGGATATCTTCACCCGACGGGCAACTCCCCTGACAAGGCGGCGTACGATGCACGTATGTGGGACACTTGTGCGAATTGTCTTCGTTGAAGATCTGTTCTTTGAAGTCGTCCCACTGATGCTCGCCATCAGCGAACTTGCGGAAAGTCAGTTTCTGGGTATGTTCTTCTGAGGCTGCCATAGCCCGGTTCCTCTTTTAAGTTGTTTATTCCTGCCTGCGCGGTGCGCAGCTGGTCAGTGTTGACTGCCAAATACCAGTGCATCACCGACCAACTGGTGAACGCTGATGATCATGTCCATGCCCATACCGTACTGCGGCAACACCTTGGTGAACTGGCTTTTGCAGATCGCACAGATCGCCGCCATATGGGTTACCCCATGCTGCTCAATCACCTGCTGCAGCGCCTGGGCCCGTGGCAAGGCGCCTTTCACCCTGAGTTCAATGAGATCGTCCGTCAGCAATCCGCCACCGCCACCGCAGCAGAAGGTGTGCTCGTGAATCGTGTCAGGCGCCATATCCACAAAGTGTGCACAGGAGGCCCGTATCAGGTCGCGCGGCATCGTGAACTGTCCGCCCGGGGCATCTCCCAGCCGTGAGCCGCGAGAGACATTGCATGAGTCGTGGAAGGTCACGACCTTGTCATCATTGGCCTCGCGGTCGAACTTCAGTACGCCGCGTTGGTTCAGGTCATGGGTGAACTCGCAGATGTGCTGGGGGGCCGGATAAGCCGGGTCCAGAAAATCAAAGGGGCCGATCAGCGTGTTCCAGAAGCTATAGGCCACACGCCACGCGTGGCCGCACTCACCCACCACGATGCGCTTGACGCCAAGATCAAGGGCTGCCTGGCGGATGCGCTGGGCGACTTTCTGCATATTCTGGTAATTACCGATGAATATGCCGAAGTTGGCCGCTTCTGATGCATAGGAACTCAACGTCCAGCTGATACCCGCCTGGTGGAATACCTTGGCGTAACCAATCAGGCCATCTACATGAGGTTCGGCGAAAAAATCAGCCGATGGCGTCACCAACAGCACATCGGCGCCCGCCTGATCCAGCGGCAGCTTGACCGGCACGCTGATATCTTCCTCGATCTCTTCCTCAAGACCCTCGAGCGTATCCGCGAGCGCAGGTTCCGGCAGGCCGAGATTGTTACCTATAGTGTGGACTTTGCCGATGATCTCGTTGGAATATTTCTGGCCGACACCAATAGTGGCAAGGATCTCCCGGCCGGCCATGGTGATCTCTGCGGTGTCGATACCATACGGGCAGTACACCGAGCATCGCCGGCATTCCGAGCACTGGTGGTAATAGCTGTACCAGTCATTGATCACTTCTTCGCTAAGCTCAACTGCGCCGACCAGTTTCGGAAACCACTTGCCGGCTGTCGTGAAATAGCGCCGGTACACTTTGCGCATGAGATCCTGACGCGCCACCGGCATATTCTTGGGGTCGCCCGTGCCGAGGTAATAGTGGCACTTATCGGTGCACGCACCGCACTTGACGCAGGCATCCATGAAGACCTGCAGAGACCGGTACCGCCCCAGCAGCTCGCCCATCTTGTCCAGCGCAACGTCCTGCCAGTTCTCCACCAGTTCACCGGGGAAACCCAGGGGCTCCTGGTACTCGGGCTTGGCAACAAACGGCCGGCTGTGCGCCATCACATCCGGCTGCACGTCAGGGATCCTGACCCATTCTTCCAGCGCCGGTGTTTCGAATTCGGGTTTGGCCATGGTCAGAGTACGCGCTTATGCACCGTCAGCGCGATCGGGCAGATTCCTGGCCCAGGGTGCCACGTGGCGGTGTTCACGCGGGTTATCCCGCATATTGCGGGTCGGGCTGAAGAAAACACCCGGCGCGTGCAGCAGTTTGCTGAACGGAAAAATCAGCATCAGGATAATCACCAGTGACAGGTGCACCAGTAGCGGCAGGTCCGGGGGGAGTGGCTGCCAGTCAAAGGAGATCAGTCCGAGCGTAAACGCCTTGAGCGAGACGATGTCGGTATGTTCGCCGTACTTCATCACGAGTCCCGATCCCGCGATGGCCAAAAGCAGCGCCAGCATCAGGTGGTCCGAAGGCGCGCTGATATAGCGGATACGGTCGAC
>CAYSMI010000131.1:0-4861 GCA_964432165.1 uncultured Acidiferrobacter sp. | reverse complement strand
GCCAGGTGCATACGTGGATTCTCAAGAAGTTAAAGAAAACGAGTATTAAACACCCTCTTGAAGAATTCAAATGCAAAAAGTCATACAGCGCCTGCGGGCGCCTTAATGACTGCGGTGCTGGGTTTTCTTGCGGTAGTACCCCTGAATGATACGGTCAATCACCATGGCGCAGAAAAGAATGGCGAGCCCGGCAAGCATGCCCTGACCCTTCGCAGCGTACTGCAATGCAACAAGCACGTCCTGACCCAGTCCCTTGGCACCGATCAGCGACGCGATAACCACCATCGAAAGGCACATCAGGATGGTCTGATTGATACCGGTCATGATCGACGGCAATGCCAGGGGCAACTCGACATCCTTGAGTAGGGTCCACTTGGTACAGCCAAAGGCCAACGCCGCTTCTTTGGTTGTCCCCGGTACGCCACGAATACCAAGAGCGGTAAGCCGGATGACAGGCGGCATACCGAATACAATCGTTGCCAATACCCCGGGCGGTTTTCCGGTACCAAAGAAAGCAATGATGGGAATCAGGTATACGAATGCCGGCATGGTCTGCATGAAATCCAGAATCGGCAGGGCTGCGTTGTACACCCGCTGACTCTTGCCAAACCAGATGCCCAGTGGAATCCCCATAACAAGACAGAGAAAAGCCGCCGAGCCGAGCAGGGCTACGGTAATCATGCTGGTTTCCCACATACCCAGAACCCCCAGGTACGCCAGCGCTGCTACCGTAAACACTGCCACCCGAGGTCCAGCCAGGCGCCAGGCCGTCACAACGATGACGGTCATCACCACGGGCCACGGCGTATCCACAAAGACCGTTTCAAGACCATCAAGCACTGATCGGATGGCGTATACCACACCGTCGAAAACGCCGGCGCCTGCGACAGAAAGCCTGTCGAATCCACCCTCCATCCACATTGCGATGGGCGAAAAATATGCTTTCTTTTCTATCGGAAACCCGAGGGTAAACGGCTCAAGTTGCGGGAGGATTTTTGCAACGGTAAAACGGTAGAGGGTCAGAGGCACAATGGCCAGCCACATCACCACGCTGAAGATCGCCCGGTTCCAACTGAGTCCGGTCGCGGCCTTGTCGTGCTCCGCACGCCAGGTCAGATACTGCTGTTCATACCGAAGATTGGCGTAAAAACCCTGGAAGACGCGCAACGCGATGAAAACAATCAACCCGATCACCAGAAATGTGGTCGCGCCTTCGGCAGCCGCTGCAGCTTCCTCGGCCAGTCGATCGGCCACCTTCTGCAGATTTTCTGCCCGGGTCAGATAGCTCGCGGAATCTTCAGAGGTTGCGGCTGCTGCCGCTTTATCCTGGAAGGACTGAATCTTGGTCTGGATTTTCTCTATTCGAATAATCTTGTCTGCACCGAGCTCTCCCCACAGGCCGTTGCCGATCTGCACCAATGCCAGAATTTCCAACACCATGAAGGTCCAGAAAAATCCCCACAACCCCCGTGCAGCCCCCCAAAAGGGACCGACGATCGCTGCCATGGTATTCCAGGAGCGGGGAATATCGGTGGCCGACTGAATCGTATCGAATTCGCGGATGTAGTAATCCTGATTGACAACCACGAAGTCCCCAACTGTACTTCCGAGCTTGTTCGGTGCCGGGGAGAGTCCTGTCTCCTGCATCAGTCGCGACCTCCCTGGATGCCTTTCAATAGGGTCGTCTTACTGACCACACCCACATCCCGGCCGGCATCGGTAATGACGATGGGCTGCGCACTCGTCGTAGAAACGTCAATCAGGCCGCTGAGATCCGTATCGTGTGAGACCCGGGGCGCGAGTGCCAGGTCTTCATGTAGCTGAACATGGTATTCATCAATCTTTTCCATAATGCTATGTGCAAACACGAGCTTCAGCGTTGATATCCCCTCGACAAAATCGGCGACATATTCATCGATCGGATTGGTCACAATCTCTTCAGGCGTACCAATCTGCACAATCACTCCGTCTTTCATGATCGCAATCCGGTTGCCCAGACGGATTGCCTCGTCGAGATCATGGGTGATGAAAACAGTTGTCTTATTCAGGCTCGCGGAGAGTTCCATGAACTGCTCCTGCAGTTGCCGACGGATCAGCGGATCCAGGGCCGAGAAGGGTTCATCCATCAGCAGCACCTCGGGATCGGACGCCAGCGCCCGGGCGAGACCGACCCGCTGCTGCATACCCCCCGACAGTTCACTGGGGAAACGATCCTCATAACCTTCCAGATTTACCAGGTTAAGGCACCTCTGTGACTCCTCCCACCGCTTTGATTTGGACTCCCCCTGAACCTGCAGTGGGAATGCGACGTTGTCCCGTACGGTGCGATGCGGAAAGAGCGCCATATGTTGGAACACCATACCGATGTGCGCAGCCCGCAGTTTGCGCAGTTCCTCCTCTGACAGGGCCACCACATCGCGGCCAAGAACCTCGATTGATCCCGCAGTGGGTTCGATCAGCCGGTTAAGGTGGCGCACCATCGTGGACTTACCCGACCCCGACAAGCCCATGACACAGAAAATCTCCCCGCGCGGCACCTCAAACGAGCATCCCGCAATACCCACAACACAATCAAACTGCTCAAGGACCTCCGACTTGCCCAGACCCTCCGTCTGGATCGCCTGCATGGCTTCCAGGGCACGCGTACCGAAAATCTTCCAGACGTCCTCAAGCTTTATTACGAAGTCGGACAAGGTTCAGCTACCTGTTGTCTCAAAGAAAAATGGGCGATACCCAAAGATATCGCCCATTGCTTCAGAGTGGAACCGGCCTTTCGGTTCTTGAAAGAATAATGAACCGTCTATTTCACTATTGCATCCAGGAATCCACCAGACTCGCGTTCTGACTGACCCACTCCTTGGCGTATTCATCGGGATCTTTTTTGTCAACCACCAGTGCATAAGTCATACCAGAAACCAGATCGGTGTCCAACTTGACATTATGCAGCATCGCTGCGACCTCGGGATGATCCTTCTTCAGCGAAGCCGCGTAATGGATATGGAGATACGCCAGATCCCAGGCACACGGTGCATCTGAAATGCTAAGCCAGTTCGGATCGTCCGTAGGTTGGGTTACGTTCCACTTGGATGCATCGTAAGCTGGCTCTTCCAGGATAACGATATCGTGCAATGCAAACAGATGATGCGGGGTATAGCAGAAAAAGACGCTGTCCGTCCCTTTTGCCACAGCATTATCGACTCCAGCCATCGCCAGGGTTTCGTCCATCTCTAGCAGGTTCATTGTCTCGTCGTAGCCGTAACTTTTTGCCCGGATTTTTTCGACGTTCGTGGATGCCCACCCGGAAGCGCCAATCCAGACCTCACCTTTGCCATCACCATCAGTATCGAAATTCTTCGCCATATCGGGATCAGACAGGTCGGTAAGCTTCTTGATGCCGGTACGGTCTGCAGTGCCTTTGGTGACGCACATGCCCTGAAAAGCGGGAACGCCATTGGCAGCCTGAACTACAGTTTTCTTCTCTTTAACAAAGGTATTGTTGAGGTTTACCTGGTTAGGCAACCAGACTTCGGGATGGACATGCATGCTGCCGGAATCCATCGCTTCGAATACAACCGGGTTGGTCGCATTTTGCAGATCGACCTCGAGGCCGAAATTGTCCTCGATCACAGCTTTCAGAATACTGGCGGTCGCTGCTACTGACGGCCAGTTGGGCACTCCAATCACCATATCGGCAGCGGATGCAGCCCCGGATACGGCGAGGCTCCCAGCCAGAACCGAACTCATCACGGTTTTTCTTAATTTCATAATACCTTTCTCCTCATCTCGTGTTGTGGTTTAGATGTGTCGGCATCAGCGTGATGCTTTTTATCAACCAAAGCCGACGATAACCCGAAAAATAGGCTTAATCAAGGAACGTGGGGTTTGTCCCACGCTCGACCTTCTAATCCGGTCTTTTCACTTCAGACAGTGACGCTTCTGCGTCGGCGGTCCAGGAACCGTTCATGGGCATCGGCTGTCCCATCATGGAAATTACCCGTCCATCGATCCATGGGAATCTCAAGTCCGCCATAGTTGCACTCGAAATACCGGTGGTGCATCTGGTGATGGAATGTCCCCAGCGGTAGAACGAGCCGGTTACCCGCCATCACGCCCTGAAAGCCGGTGTGGGTTGTTGCCGCCGACAGTGTGAAGTACTGAAGGTGAAATATGATCAGCAGGGGTGTCGATGGCACGACCCAGTGGATCAGGACTGTGCTCAGATAGATCAGATGCTCAAGCGGGTGCATGGACAAGCCGGACCATGGCCCGATGTTGGTATTGCGGTGATGCAGGGCGTGTATCCGCTTATAGAATGGTGGCCAGTGGATGAGCCGGTGAATCATAAAAAAGTGAAAGGTCTCCCACGCAGGCAACAGGAGGATAAGCAGGATCAGCCAGAGCAGGCCGGATGGCATGGCCAGCATCGGGGCATAGCCGTTGGCCAGAGCCCACATCATCAGCACCTCGTAAGCGGTCCATACGGTGACACCGCTTGCGCATGACCAAAACATGTTGTCACGCACCTGGGAACCGAAGGTGAACTTGCGGCTGTTTTTTACCAGCGGTCGACTGTCATACCGGCGCTCGTCACCCTGCACCTTCCAGACATAGAAATACAGGTGCAGGCCGCCCGCGACAATAAACAGCAGAGCAAGATTGCGCAGGAAAATCTCACCGATCCAGTCCGGCGCGAATTCGCGGCAACGCTCCAGGGCGGGGTGGAAAACCGCCCAAGATACGAGGGAGAGCATCAGGATGATGAGCCGCTCGGACAACGGGAACCAGCTGGCTACAACCCACTTCAAGACAGCACGGATATCAGGCGGCCAGCGGAAGTATGGCGATGTCGCCAACGGCAACT
>CAYSMI010000130.1:0-4878 GCA_964432165.1 uncultured Acidiferrobacter sp. | reverse complement strand
CCGTCAAGCGCCACTCGCTCGGCAATGTAGCCAAGCCGTAGCGGGTTGATCTCATGTAAAGGCGCGAACTCACTTTGTGGATCCCACCACCGTGAGGCCAGAGATTCAAACTTGAGGAGTTCCTGAGGATCCGTGTTCTGCATAAAGGCACCGCTCACAGATGTGAATTGTAGCCCCGGATGTGTAACGGAGTGTCAAGTTCCGGGTGCATCAGGGGATCGTCATAATCCCACGGCGGGTTCTGTCGGCGTCCTATTTTCTTGTTTCTCTGAGGGAATCTCGCTAAAATACCGGGTTGCGGTGCGGGGTGGAGCAGTCTGGCAGCTCGTCGGGCTCATAACCCGAAGGTCGTAGGTTCGAATCCTACCCCCGCTACCAAATGTTGTGATCAGGGACCCCGCAGCAGCGGGGTTTGTTTTTGGGATCACGGAAGCAGGCAACGTAGGCTGGATAGGGACGGAGTTTTGCTCGTGGATAACAGCGCGATCCGGACGCTACTGGAACCCGTCGTTGAAGATATGGGCTATGAGCTGGTCATGGTCGGGTTCGCGGGGTCGTCTTCGGGCGGTCAGGTCCTGCGAGCCTATATTGATGCGCCCGGCGGGATATTGCTGGAGGATTGCGAGCAGGTGAGTCGACAGATCAGCGCCATTCTGGATGTGGAGGACCCGATCAAGGGGGAATACACCCTGGAGGTGTCATCACCCGGTATTGATCGCCCGTTGGTTACGCCTGAACATTTCCTTCGGTTTGAGGGAAGCCAGGTCAAGGTGCTCATGCGGGAGGCACATCTGGGGCGACGGCGCTTTACCGGCCTCTTGGCCGAGGCGGGCCCTGAATCTGTAGTGATCGAGTTGGATGGTGAAGCCTACGAGCTTCCGTACACAGGAATGGAGAAAGCAAATCTGGTCGGATTGGATTGAGCCAAGGGGACATGGCCGGCGGGTAGCAGCCGCTGAGCAACAGAATAGCAGTGCTTCGGAGTATTGAGAGATGACAAAAGACGACGTTTTGATGATGGCGGATGTACTGTCGGTCGAGAAAGATATCGATCGGGAGATTGTGTTTGAGGCTATTGAGGCTGCGCTTGCTACGGCAACCCGGAAACGAAACCGCGAGGATATCGAGGTGCGCGTGGAAATTGACCGAAGCACCGGCGACTACGAAGCCTTTCGTCAGTGGGAGATCGTCGAGGACGATGCGGCGGTCGAGAGTCCAGCACGCCAGATGACCTTGGCAGGAGCAGAGATCAGTTACCCGGATGATAGTCATGAGATCAGCGGGGTAGTTGAGGAGCCCCTGGAAACGGTCGCGACCTTTGGTCGGATTGAAGCCCAGGCTGCTAAGCAGGTCATCAGCCAGAAGGTGCGGGAAGCGGAGCGGGCGCGGGTATATGAGGAGTTCAAGGATCGAGTGGGCCAGATGGTACAGGGAGTAGTAAAGCGGGTAGGTAACCGGGAGGCTATTGTTGATCTCGAGGGGGTCGAATCTTCCTTGCCGCGCTCGAACTGGATTGACCGCGAGATTCTGCGAAGCGGGGACCGCATCAAGTCGATATTGACAGAGGTCCGCTCGGAGCCGCGCGGACCTCAGCTCGTTTTAGACCGTCGCTGCCCGGAACTTGTGATTAAGCTTTTCCAGTTGGAGGTTCCAGAGGTCGGCCAGGGTGTCATTGAGATTCTGGGTGCTGCACGGGATCCGGGATCAAGGGCCAAGATCTCGGTACGTTCGCAGGACAAGCGAATCGACCCGGTGGGAGCGTGTGTCGGAATCCGGGGAGCCCGGGTCCAAAGCGTTTCCAATGAAATCAACCTTGAGCGAATCGACATCATCACGTGGGTCGACAGCCCTGCAGAATTTGTCATTAAGGCGCTTCAGCCCGCGGAGGTGGATTCCATCCTGGTCGACGAAGAGTCCCGCTCGATGGATGTGGTCGTCGAGGAAAGTCAGTTGTCGCTTGCAATTGGCCGCGGCGGCCAGAACGTCCGGCTCGCGTCTGAGTTAAGTGGTTGGGAACTCAACATCATGACGGACGAGGCCGCTGCCGAAAAGGCGGAGCAGGAGGCACAACAGGCCTGTGAGCGGCTGATGACCCAACTCAATATCGATCTCGAGGTGGCGGGGGTTTTGGTTGAGGAAGGCTTTGTGACGCCAGAGGAAGTCGCCTACGTACCGGTTCAGGAACTGCTGGATGTCGAGGGCTTTGATGAAGATCTGGTCGAGCAACTTCGGGTTCGCGCCCGGGACTTTCTCGATATCCGGGAGATCGCAGAACTTGAAAAGTCGCGTCCTGAAGCTGATCTTCAATCCATGGAGGGAATGGATGATGAGACCGCAACCTTGTTTGCGAGCAATGGAATCCGTTCAATGGAGGATTTGGCGGAGTGTGCAACCGACGAATTGGTCGAAATGACGGGAATTGATCCGGAACGGGCGGGCGAGCTGATCATGACGGCGCGAAAACCCTGGTTTGAAGCGGATCCGGAAACTTTGGACAGTGTGGCCTCTACCTAATCTTCAACGGTAAATATCTATGCCTGTCGTACCCATAAAAAAACTGGCTGAACAGATCGGCATTCCTCCGGAAAAACTCCTTCAGCAGCTATCTGCCGCCGGGGTGTCCGGTAAGGATGGCGAGGGGGTCCTCGACGATGAGGAGAGAAACACCCTGCTCGCGTATCTCCGGGGCGGAAAGGCGGTAACTCCAGCACCGAAGCCCCAGGAAAAAGTGACGCTGAGCCGCCGGACCACTACCGCGGTGAAGCAGAGTTCACGTACCGGAGCATCTAGAACCGTCCACGTCGAAGTCAAGAAGCGCCGCACTTATGTGCGCCGGGGCGAACTGCAGCGTCAACAGGAAGAGGCTGAACAGGCGGCCCGGGAGGCAGAAGAGGCCAGGGCGCGCGAAGAGCAGGCACAGGTAGAGGCGGAGGAGAAAGCAAAGCAGGAGGCCGCGGCGGCAGCTGAAGCCGAGGCGCAGGCGCAGCGTGAAGTCGAAGAAGCCGCGAAAGCGGGTGGGCAGACCACGCCGATAGAAACCTCGACGCCCGAGATGCCGGTACCGCCGCCGGTTCCGCCGGAAGACGGGAAAGGTGCCGGGCGGCGCGAGGACAAGCCCAAAAAGCGAAAGGCAAAAGGCCGGTCCGACAGCGGTGGAGAACTGCATCTTGCAGAAGGTAAGCGCGGACGGCGCAGGACGAGGCAGCCAATCAAGCCTCGCAGGTTGACCTCCACCACGGCAGGCCAACACGCCTTCGAAAAGCCAACAGAACCTGTCAGTCGCGAGGTTTCGGTACCGGAGACGATCAGCGTGGCTGACCTCGCTCAGTCGATGTCGGTGAAGGCAGCTGAGGTGATTCGGGTTCTGATGGAAATGGGAAGTATGGTGACCATTAATCAGGTGTTGGATCAGGACACGGCAATGCTGGTCGTTGAAGAGATGGGCCACAATGCGCTGGCCGCGGATCTCGATGATCCGGAGGCGATGCTGAGTGCCGATGAAGGCACCGATGATCGGCCGACCGTTGCACGTGCACCGGTCGTCACGGTGATGGGCCACGTTGACCACGGCAAGACCTCTCTTCTTGACCATCTCAGAAAAACCAAGGTCACTGAGGGGGAGGCCGGAGGCATTACCCAACACATCGGCGCTTACCGCGTAGCTACGAAAAAAGGAACGATTACATTTCTTGATACTCCAGGCCATGAGGCGTTCAGCGCGATGCGTTCACGCGGCGCCCAGGTGACGGATCTGGTGATCCTTGTGGTGGCC
The DNA here is from genome assembly GCA_964432165.1 of uncultured Acidiferrobacter sp. Classification (GTDB taxonomy): domain Bacteria; phylum Pseudomonadota; class Gammaproteobacteria; order Arenicellales; family UBA868; genus UBA868. The sequence goes on along the minus strand of CAYSMI010000130.1, from coordinate 1,106 downwards.
GCCGATGATGGCGTGAAACCCCAGACCATCGAGGCCATCAGTCATGCGCGACAGGCTTCGGTGCCGCTGATCGTTGCGATCAACAAGATGGACAAGGAGGATGCAGACCCAGACCGGGTCAAGCAGGAACTTGCGGCGCAGGAGGTTATCCCAGAGGATTGGGGTGGTGACACGCTCATGAATGAGGTGTCGGCGCTGACTGGAGAGGGTATCGACACCTTGCTGGACTCTGTGCTGCTGCAGTCGGAGATGCTGGACCTCACCGCACCAGATCAGGGCCTGGCGTCCGGAACGGTGGTGGAGGCACGCCTTGATCGGGGCAAGGGTGTGGTCGCTACGCTTCTGGTCCAGAAAGGCTCACTCAGAAAAGGCGATATCGTGATGGCCGGCCGTGAATTTGGCCGTGTTCGTGCAATGACCAGTGATTCAGGCGAGGTTGCGAAGGTAGTCGGGCCTTCGACGCCAGTCGAGATTCAGGGACTGGCCGGGGTTCCGGATTCGGGCGAGGAATTCTCGGTTGTCACGGATGAACGCCGGGCACGAGAGATTACAAGTTACCGTCAGGCGAAGTTCAAAGAAGTCAAGCTCGCCAGGCAGCAGAAAGCCAAACTCGAGAGCATGTTCAGTGAAATGGGAGAAGGCCAGGCGAAGACCTTGAACGTAGTCATTAAATGCGATGTCCAGGGTTCGGTTGAGGCCCTCACGGAATCTCTGGAAAAGCTGAGTACCGATAAAGTCAAAGTGCTGGTTGTGCATGGCATGGTCGGTGGAATTAATGAGTCCGACGTCAACCTTGCTGGAGCGTCTGAAGCGATCGTCATTGCCTTCAATGTCCGCGCTGATGCAACCGCGCGTAAGTTGATTGAAACGGAAGGCATTGATGTGCGTTACCACAGCGTCATCTACGATGTGGTCGATGAGGTCACCACCGCACTCACGGGGATGCTGGCACCGGTGATTCGTGAACAGGCGGTGGGGCTCGCCGAGGTGCGGGATGTCTTTCGGGTTGCGAAGATGGGGGCCGTAGCAGGCTGCCGTGTTATTGAGGGCGAGGTGCGCCGAAACCTTCCAGTCCGGGTACTTCGCGACAATGTTGTTATCTTTGA
>CAYSMI010000129.1:0-4994 GCA_964432165.1 uncultured Acidiferrobacter sp. | reverse complement strand
TGGGAATGCTGGGACTTTTATTTGATATTACTCTTAGAAAAATAATAGATAAAACGACTCCGTGGCACGGGAAGGGTTAATTACCAAGTTGTAAGATTTATCCTACTAGGCTCACAACTCAAAATTGCCGTGAGATCGGGAATTTCGAACGCCGGATATCGGGATCCGAGAGAGATAAGGACGCGTTGCGCTCAATGCCGGTCTTGTGGTTACAATGCCAGTGCAACATTGGTGAAATAACCCTATATTAGGGTTCAAGACTCTGTTGCGTTCTGCCTGGGGGCCGGGCAGAGCAGTTCAGTAACAATGGAGTATTTGAGTCCGGGCTATCAGCCCAGGAGAAGTCACTACTGGAGACGCAAAACCAACCAGGAGGATAATATGTTAGACAGCAAACTCAATCATAGTCGAAGGTCATTTGTAAAACGGTCCGCGGCGGTGTCGACTGCTGCGGCAGTCGGACCCTGGATCATCAGCCGGGAAGTGCTGGCTGCGTCCGGACAGGTCAATGTCCTGATGTGGTCGGACTATCTGCCGCCGGGTTTTCTCAATGCGTTCCAGGAGAAAACCGGCATCTCGGTCAATTACACCGGGATCGGGTCCAATGAGGAAATCCTGAACAAGATGAAGGCCACCAAGGGCAAGGGTTTTGATATCTGCAGCCCGACCAACATGCGTTCGCTGCAGTGGGAACCGCTGGGTCTGCTGACACCTTTTGATTACGGCCGTATCAAGAACCTCAGCAACGTCAACCCCGCCATGCTGCGTGTTGGTGACGACGAGTGGAATTTCGGTGGTAGTGGCTCGCACTGGCTGCCCCATATCTGGGGAACCGAGGGCGTTGCCTGGCGTACGGATAAATGGACCCCCCCGAGGGATGGTGAGATGCCGAGTTACGGTGACATCTGGCAGCCCGACATGGCGGGTAAGACCATGATGCGTCCGCATTCGGGAATGTTGGGAGCTGGCCTGTATCTTGAAACCACAGGTGCGCTGGATCCCGGTGCCATGCGTACGGCGTATGGGGACGAAGCGACCATGCGCAAGACCTGGCAGGCGGTCACTGACTTCTGCATCGCCAACAAAAAACAGGTGAAGCTGTTCTGGAACGATGCCGATACCCAGAAAAATGGCTTGATGAATCAGGGCGTTGTTGTTGGCCAGACTTGGGATGGCCCGCCGATTACGCTGATGCAAAACGGCGATCCCGTGCAGTACCGTGCTCCGGTCGAAGGCTCTCTGGCCTGGGTCGACGGTATGTCTCTTTCCAAGGCAGCAGCCGATATCGATGCCGTGTATGCGTTTATTGACTACTGTTTTGAGCCGGACCCTGCCGGCAAGTCCATTGACGGCGGCGGTGTAGACGGCTGGGGCGGTCATGGCTACAACTCCGCGGTACTGGGCGCAGATCAGTTTGCCAGTTCCAACTATGGGGCAATGTTCGGGACGGTCTATCCGGGAGACTCCTTGGCCAATCTCTGGCCGTGGCCGAAAGAGCCGCAGTGGTATGCAGACGTTCGGACAGAGTATCGCAACAAGTTCGTAAACGCCTGATAATACAAGGCAATGGGACTCCCGGCTGGTGCCGGGAGTCCTTTCTTTGATTGGTTTTTGACCGGTCACCCACGGGGTCAGGCCTCGGCCCAATGTGAGGCGTCCTCGGTCTGGCAAGGTATGTGTCGGTCCTATGATCCATGAGTGCTGACGTACAACTTGAGAATGTCTCGGTCCGGTTTGGGGATTTCACTGCCGTTCGCGATGCCAGCCTGACGATCGAGGGCGGCGAGTTCTTCAGTTTTCTGGGCCCTTCCGGCTGCGGGAAAACCACCCTTTTGCGTGCCATCTCCGGATTTCAGGAGCTGAGCGAAGGCCGGGTACTGATCGGCGGACGGGATATGGCGGGTATTGAGGCGAACCGGCGGCCGACCGCGCTGATTTTTCAGAACTTGGCGCTTTTTCCGCTGATGAGCGTTTGGGAAAATATCTCCTTTGCTTTAGAGGTCCGGGGGGAAAGCAAGCAGCAGCGTCTAAAGCGTGCCGATGAGCTTCTTGAACTGGTGGCACTACCCGGGCAGGGCAACAAGAAGGTGGATGAATTGTCGGGTGGGCAGAAGCAGCGCGTCGCCGTCGCGCGGGCCCTGTGTGCACAGCCCGAGGTACTTTTGCTCGATGAACCGCTTTCGGCACTGGATCTCAAACTGCGCCAGCATATGCGTACCGAGCTACGCGCGATCCAGCAACGGGCAGGGATTACCTTCATTTACATCACCCATGACCAGGGTGAGGCATTGACGATGTCGGACCGTATTGCGGTTATGCGTCAGGGTATGATTGATCAGGTCTCTGACAGCACTACGGTATACGATCACCCGGAGACTGCCTTCGTGGCCTCGTTTGTGGGGGGTAACAACGCATTCCCGGGCAAACTGACTGCAACCAACGGAATCGAGGCCACGATCGACACCCCTGACGGCACATTCAGTGCACGCACCTCCAGTCCCTCATCGTTGGCGGTAGGCGATGATTCCATCGTATTCGTCCGACCGGAGTCGGTATTTTTTGCCCGGGCAAGTGAGCAGGGCAATCAGGTAGAGGTCACGCTGGCCAGTCAGGAGTTCGAAGGCCATTTCTGGCACCTGGTCCTTGAGACCCCTGGTGGCCGCGCTGTACGCATGTCGGTGATGAATGATGGTGCTCCGGCACGTTACCAGCCGGGAGAAAAATTGACCATCGGTTTCTCTAGCGCTAACGCAATCGTTCTGCCCAAGGGTGAACTGGCGGCGGAATAAATCCCGGGGCCGAGAATGATTTCCTGGCTCAAACAGTTCTCTTCGCGAAACGGCGTGGGTCTGTCGGTGTACCTGCTCGGTACCGTGACGCTGTGGATTCTGGTGATGATCATCCTGCCGCAGCTGTTGATGCTGGATTTTTCTTTCCGGCACAACTGGCACCACATGGACCCTGCCAAGATGGGTGGGCCCGAAGATGTTTATACGCTGGTCAACTACCATTTCCTTTTATACGGCAGTCCCAATAATCCGGATCCGTTTAATGTCGTCGATGTAACGGTTTTCTTTCGCACGATCATTGCGGCGGTGTTTGTGACGATCTTCGATCTGGCAATTTGTTACCCGATTGCCTATTACCTCGCCCAGGTGGCAAAGGGCGCCCGGGCCCGGTTTATGGTGTTGGCCCTGATTGTGCCGTTCTGGGTCAATGAGATCTTAAGAGCTTTCGCGTTCCGGATTCTCTTCGGCGAGGAAGGGACGTTTAACGCGATACTGCTGACGCTCGGAATTCTTAATGAGCCGATTGACTTTATCCGCGAGGACGTAGCGCTTTACGCGGGATTGGGCTACGCCTACATCCTGCTCATGATTTTCCCCCTTTATAACGCGATTGAATCCCTCGACAAAAATCAGATCGAAGCGGCCCGTGATCTTGGGAGTTCATGGCTAAGGATTCACCGCCGGGTCGTGATCCCCTTTGCCAAGCCCGGAATTACCTCCGGCTGCACCATGGTCTTTATGCTGACCGCAGGTGCGTTGGCGCTGCCGCAGATCATCGGTGGCCCCAGCAGTCTCTGGTTTACCCAGATCATCTACCAGTGGTTTAACACCGGCAGTAACTGGCCGCGCGGGTCGGCTTACGCGATTGTCCTGCTTGTTGTCTGTATCGCATTTGTTTTTCTGGTCATGCGAATATTCAAGGTGCGGATTGGGGAAATCGGAAGATGAGGGCGCAGACGGTACAGCGCCTGTCGATGGGCTTTTATGTATTGCTCTTTTTCGGTTACCTCTTCGGACCGCTGATTATTATGTCGGCAACCGCCTTCAACAGTTCTTCGTTTCCCTCGGTATCGCCGTGGGACTGCGTATCCGGCGAGTGGTTCAAGGTGCTGGTCAAGGACGATAAGCTCATGACTGGCCTGAGCAACAGCCTGATGATTGGTGCGGGCGTAATTCTGGCGGCGGTGCCCATTGGCCTCGCCGGTGCCCTGGTCTTGTCGCAGTTACAGCGTCGCGCCCGATCTATCGTTTATACGATAACCATATCCCCGATTCTGGTGCCGGGCGTGGTATTGGGTATCTCAACCCTGATCTTCTGGGAACGAATCGATCGAGTGGTCCTCGGAACAGAATTTTTCTACGACGGTTTTTTTCTGACCATCATCGGTCAGTCGACCTTCATTTCGGCGTATACGATGCTGATCTTTCTGGCACGGCTTCAGCGTTTCGATACGGGATTGGAGGAGGCAGCCCTTGATCTTGGGGCAACGCGGGTGCAGGTGTTCCGGCGCATCCTGTTGCCGTTTTTGAAACCGGCGATCGCGTCTGCCGCGGTTCTGGCCTTTCTGGCTTCCTTCGAAAACTACAACACAACCGTTTTCACGATCGTATCGGAGAGCACGCTTACCACGGTACTCGCCAGCAAGGTCCGTTATGGGATCAATCCCTCGATCAGCGCCCTTGCCGTGATCATAATCGCTCTGACTCTGCTCGCTGCACTGGTGCATGAGCAGTATAAGAAGCGTGAGGCCAAGCAGAAGCTCAAAAGTGAGGCGGTCGCCTCAGGCAAGGAGAAAAGCGGGATCTCGCCGAAGGGCCGGCCCATGCGTGTGCCCGTCATGGCGATGACCACGATGGCTTTTGTGGCTATGCTGGGCAGTGTATGGATGGCACGGGCCTACGATGTCGATCAGTGTAAGGTCGAGGTGGCCCATGAGAAGAAAAAGCGTTCCGAAGCGTTGACCCGCCAGCGCATCGCGGAAGCACGGGCTCAGCGTGAACAGGAGAAATTGCTCGAGGAAGGCAGCGATGCGCTGAAGGCAAACCAGGCCGGCCGCCAATACCAGAACATCTTCGCCCCAACCAATCTCGGCCAACAGGTAGATTCGGCCTCGGGTGGCGACAACGCATCCGGTGCCGAGGCAGCGGTAGAGGCAAACCAGGCCGGCCGCCAATACCAGAACATCTTCGCCCCAACCAATCTCG
>CAYSMI010000128.1:0-5013 GCA_964432165.1 uncultured Acidiferrobacter sp. | reverse complement strand
TCGCCGGTTCCGATCTCCTCTTTTCTACGGGCAACGTAATCTTCGAGAGACTCGCGCACGCCAGGGTCAAGTACCGGCGGTTCATGGTCTGCGAGTATCGACTGCCAGATAGTAGTGGCCCGTGCAGTCGCGTCCTGGCTGCCGGCCGCCTGCCAGTTCTCGTTGTTCTGCCAATCACTCACCAGCGGCGCATAAAAGGCATCCTCATAGCGCGCCATGGTGTGCTCAGTCCCAAAGAAATGCCCGCCGGGATCCACATCCCGGATTGCCTCCAGACCGAGCTCGTCCTCCGAACAGTCAATCGGCGACAGCATGTGTGCCAGGTGTTGCAGCACTTCAATATCGAGAATAAATTTCTCGTAAGAAGCGACGAGACCCCCTTCCAGCCAACCCGCAGCATGGTAGACCACATTCCCATGACCCATGACGGCGCCCCAGAGTGCCATCTGGGTCTCATAGGTGCTCTGTGCATCAACCACGTTTGAGGCATTGCAGGCACTGGTCCTGTACGGCAGGTGATAACGTCTGGCCAACTGGCCGCCGGCGAGGTTGGCCTTGGCATTTTCAGGGGTACCAAACGCGGGCGCTCCAGAGCGCATATCGACGTTCGATGTGAAGCCGCCGTAGACCACCGGACTGCCCGGGTGAAAAAGCTGGATCATCGCGATCCCAAAAAGCGCTTCTGCGTTCTGCTGCACCAGAGCTGCCGCCATCGTTACCGGCGTCATCGCGCCCAGAAGCGTGAACGGAGTCACGATGACTGCTTGGCCCAGGGCAGCGAGCGCCAGTGCCCCGTCGGACATGGCCTCGTCCAGTTTCCTGGGTGAGTTCACGTTGATATTTCCGATAAGACCCGGCTCATCGCGCATGTCTTCCAGGGCAATCCCCCGGGCGAGCGCCAGCATATGGGCCGCGTCATTTACCCGTCCCTCGCCGATCGGAATTGCCGAAAACACCTTATCGGTCAAGCTGAGGTTCGCCAGATAGCAGTCGAGGTGGCGGGTTGTCGCTGGAAGATCGGTTGTCGCAACCGTCTGGTTGCCGAAAAGAGCGATCACGTTGAAATGCTGACCAAGGCTCAACAGTTTCTGGTAGTCGGCGAAATTTCCAGCCCGGCGCCCGCCGACCCGGTCGTGCACATTCGGCGGGCCGGATACCATGCCGAAATAGGTCTGATTGCCGCCCAGAGTCAGTTCATGTTCGGCATTTCTGGGCGTGAGGGTAAACGTGCTCGGCGCCCGGGCCACGAATTCGAGAATCATCTGGGGATCGGCAAGAACGACCTCACGGTCCTCATCAATCTTTGCCCCCTCGCGCTCAAAGGCGCGTCTCACCCTCTGACTCGTCACCTCGATCCCTGCGTCACAAAGAAGGTCCAATGAGGCCTGGTGAATGACCTCGACCTGTTCCTCGGTCAGAGGTCCCAGTGGTGGGTAGGAATTAACGAGGGGTCCGAACGGCAGTTGTGACACCCGAGCGGACGCAGAACGCGCGGCTTTACGGTCCTCGCGGGCCCGCTTGCGGCTGCCCCGAGACGAACGGGGGCTCCCCGGGTTTTCCGACATGATGGATGGTCCTCCAGCGCCGATAGCGTACGGCCTTTGAGGATGACAAAGCGACTGACCGGATACCACAGTCAATGCGTCAAGCGCATACGGCGGTGCGACCCGGCTTTCCGCCAGGTCTCATCCGTCCGTGAAAAAGACACCTAGCCGAGAACGGCTTGAGTGGCTTCGGCCAGTATCTCGGGAATCCGGTCCAGTGTCTCTTCGTCGGTCACGATCGGCGGAGCGACACAATAGACATCCCCACGGACCCTCGAGAACATGCCGCGGTTCACGGTCTCGGCGTGAATCCGGGCACCCACTGTATCGCCCGCATCGAATGGCGTCTTGGTGGCCTTGTCCTGCACATACTCCACACCGCACATCACTCCCAGTCCACGTACGTCCCCCACGTGCGGGTGATCCGCAAGGGCCTCTTTTAGTTTTACGAGCAGGCGCTGTCCCTTGCTGCGGGCCTGCTCGACAAACTGCTCACGCTCGACGATGTCCAGCATCGCCAACGCAACCGCGCAGCCCACCGGGTGGGAGCTATAGGTGTAGGCGTGCATCCAGGGGGAACCGCTCTGGTTCATCACGTCGGCAATCTCATCGCTGATGCCAATACCGCCCAGCGGGAAATAGCCGGAAGTGACGGCCTTGGCAAACTGAATGAGGTCGGGCTGAACGCCCCAGTGCTCGAGGCCAAACATTTTTCCGGTTCGGCCAAAGCCGGTGATCACCTCGTCCGATACCAGCAGCACATCATACTGATCGCAAATCTCCCGGATGCGGGGAAAATAATCATCCTGAGGAACGATAACGCCGCCGGCACCCTGAACCGGTTCGGCAATAAACATGGCCACTGTATCGGGGCCTTCCTCCAGAATTTTCTTCTCAAGTTCATTGGCGGCCGCAATGCCCTGGCTTTCGGCGTCCTCGGGTGCCTCGTACAGATAGGGATAAGGGCTCGGGATATGAACAAACCCCGGTATCCGCGGCTCAAACATCGCCCAGTAGGGTGCTATCCCGGTCGCACACATTGCCGCAAACGTCACACCGTGATAGCCCCAGATTCGGGATATGACTTTTGTTTTTTCAGGTTTTCCCTGAACCTTCCAGTAATAGCGGGCCATTTTGATATTGCTGTCCGTGGCTTCTCCGCCGCCCGAGGTCAGGTAGAAGTGATTGATATCAGGATAGGTCAGTCCGGCCAGCCGTTCAGCGAGTTCAATCGCCCGGGGGTTGGTACTGCCGGTGTAACCGGATGCAAACCCCATCTCGCGCATCTGTTTGGAAGCGGCATCAGCCAGTTCATGGCGGCCGTTGCCCGCGGTGTTGTTCCAGAGTCCGGAGAGGCAGTCGATAAAGCGGTTTCCGTCAGCATCGATAAGGTAAGCCCCTTCACCTCCCGCCCATACCCGGGCCGATGCGTGCCCGGCGGGGCTGTGCAAGGGATGCACCAAATGGGCTGCATCCCGGTCCACCAACTGCTGTTGTTGCTGTGCCATGTTGACTCCTTTTGTTCTCAGTTCTTGACGGGGCGGATAAGACCTGCTCTTTACCCGTGTGTCGGTTAGGGCTGGGCGTCTGCCATGGGGTTATTGGGATGCGCGGTCCATTTCAGTTTTTCGTCCGGATCCACCATCAGACCCGTGCGGGCGTCTATTTCGTTCGTCAGACTTCGCAGCGTCAGGCAATCCTCGACCGGGCAAACCGTCACACAGAGGTTACAGCCGACGCACTCCTCTTCGATGACTTCATAATGGCGCTCTCCATTGTTCCGCGCGCGGATTGCCTGGTGCGAAGCATCCTCACAGACGATGTGACAACGCCCGCACTTGATACACAGATCCTGATCAATCTGCGCCTTCACCGTGTAATTGAGGTTAAGGTGCTGCCAATCCGTCAGAGATGGAATGGCGCGCCCAATCGTATCCGATACTGATCCAAAGCCCTTTTCGCCCATGAAACGGCCGAGTCCATCGATCATGTCATCAACAATCTTGAAGCCGTGAGTCATCGCCGCCGTACAGACCTGGACATTGCCGGCCCCGAGCAGCAGAAACTCGACCGCGTCACGCCAGTTGCTGATGCCGCCGATCGCCGAAATAGGCAGTCCCTCGCATTCCGGGTCCCTGGCAAGATCAGACACCATGTGCAGCGCGATCGGCTTCACCGCGGGACCGCAGTAACCGCCATGCGTACCCATCTTGTCGATAGTGGGGTTGATGCTCAGTGAATCCAGGTCCACGGACATCACCGAGTTAATGGTATTGATCAGCGAGACGGCATCAGCCCCGCCCTTTTTAGCCGCACGGGCCGGCTGGCGGATGTTGGTTACATTCGGCGTAAGTTTCACGATGACGGGCAGCCGTGAATACTGCTTGCACCAGGCGGTCACCATCTCGACATATTCGGGTACCTGTCCTACCGCCGACCCCATGCCGCGTTCCGACATGCCGTGGGGACACCCGAAATTGAGCTCGAGCCCGTCGGCACCCGTGTCCTCAACCTGAGCCAGAATAGATTTCCACACGCTCTCCTCACAGGGCACCATCAAAGAGACCACGAGAGCGCGATCAGGCCAGTCCTTCTTGACCTGCGCGATCTCATCAAGGTTCACCTGCAAAGGCCGGTCGGTGATCAGCTCAATGTTGTTGAAACCGATCACGCTGCGGTCCTTGCCGTGCATCGCCTCGTAGCGCGGGCCGTTCACATTGACAATGGGCGGACCCTCTTCACCGAGGGTCTTCCACACGACGCCGCCCCATCCCGCTTCAAAGGCACGGTTGACGTTGTAGGCCTTGTCGGTCGGCGGCGCAGAGGCCAACCAGAACGGATTTGGGGACTCGATCCCCGCAAAGTTACTTTTGAGGTCGCTCATCAGTCTCTCCTCCTTGTGCATCTCTAGCGCTGATCTCCTGCCAGTTTTGGCTTGAAGCGGCCGCTGTCGTCCTTAGCCTGCCAGCGCTTCGTGAATGGCGTTGGCCGCGATCTTCCCGTCCTGGACAGCGGTGACCGTCAGATCATCACCCCCGGCAATACAGTCTCCCCCGGCCCAAATTCCCGGGCAGGACGTCTGCCGGTTGTCATCGACCACCAGCCGGTCACCCTCCAGGGCAAAATCCGGGGCCTCACGGGTCCGGGCCAAATGCGGCCCTTGGCCAATGGCTTTTAAAACCATGTCGGCGGGCACCACAAAGCGCTCCCCGTTGGCAGAGGCTCCTGTGCTCTCGAACTCCACACCTGCCGCCCGGCCTTCTTCAAGAACGACTGCAACCGGCTGGGCCCAGTAGCGGATGGAGACGCCGCGAATTTTCGCAAATTCCTGTTCCTTGATGCTCGCCTTCATTTCTTCCGGACCGCGCCGATAAACAATGCTTACCGCTTCCGCACCTAACAGCCGTGTCTGCACCGCGGCATCAATCGCGGTCATGCCGCCGCCGATGACAACAACCTGTCTGCCCAC
>CAYSMI010000127.1:0-5019 GCA_964432165.1 uncultured Acidiferrobacter sp. | reverse complement strand
GATACCCAGGAAGGGATTGACGCTTTCATCGAAAAACGCGATCCGAACTGGACGTAACACCTGCTAGGCCGCGCCCGGTCCATCCTGGTCGGGCTTGCGGTACTGAAGCGCTTCGGCGAGGTGGTCTGCCGTTACCGCGGCGACATCTTCAAGATCAGCGATCGTTCGGGCCACTCTCAGCACCCGATGGTGTCCGCGGACTGAAAATCCCAACTCCCGAGCAGCCTCAGTCAGAAAGCGCTGCACCTCTTTGCCCAATCGTACAACCTGCTGCAGTTCACTTTGGGTGAGGTGTGCGTTGATCTTCCTGCTGCGCGCCAATTGCCGCTCACGCGCGGTACAGACGCGGTTTTTGACCTCGGCGGAGCTTTCAGAAGATGGCTTCCTGACATGGAGTTCCGTGGGATCTACCGATTGCATCCTGACGTGAAGGTCCACCCGGTCGAGCAGTGGTCCGGAAAGACGGTTCTGGTATCGCCTGATCTGTTCGACAGTGCATCGACACCGGCCGGACCGCTCTCCGTTGTAGCCGCAGCTGCAGGGATTCATCGCACTGACCCACTGAAAGCGGCTCGGATAGCGGGCCGTCCGCCCCGCACGGGCAATCGAGACCGACCCTGACTCCAGCGGTTCGCGCAACTGATCGAGCGCCTGTCGCGAGAACTCAGCCAGCTCATCCAGAAACAGTACACCATTATGAGCCAGCGAGATCTCGCCGGGCCCCACCCGGGCACCACCGCCGACCAGTGCGACTGCAGAGGCGCTGTGGTGGGGTGCGCGAAACGGCCGGATCTGCCAGCAACGGCTGTCAAAGCCAAGGTGCGATACCGAGTAGACGGCGGCAGTCTCAAGGGCCTCACTCGCTTGCATATCCGGCAAGATGCCGGCAAGCCGCTCCGCCAGCATGGTCTTGCCGCAGCCTGGCGGGCCCACCATCATCAGCGAATGCCCGCCGGCCGCCGCAATTTCAAGAGACCGCCGGCCAAAAGGCTGCCCGCAGACATCCTTGAGATCAGGCTGCGCATTGTCCTGACGGGGCTTTGCCGCAGGCATGTCACCGGTCAGCACCGGATTCGGTGCATCGCCGGACAGGTGCGCCCTCGCCTGTGTCAGGCTAACGACCGGCAGTAATTTCGCGTCCTGTACGAGGCTGGCCTCGGGACGGTTCGCCATGGGCAGCATCACGGTATGGTTCAGTTCACCGGCAGCCAGTACCGCAGGCAGCACACCCGGGACCGGACGCAGCTCTCCGCCAAGGCCCAGTTCACCGAGATACTCTCCCGGCAGGTCGAGGCCCGCCGACCCCAGTTGACCGGATGCCGCGAGTATGCCCAGCGCGATCGGAAGATCAAAACGGCCGCCCTGCTTGGGAAGATCGGCGGGAGCCAGGTTAACGGTAATCCTGCGCGGGGGAAAATCGAAGCCTGAATTGATCAGCGCGCTGCGCACGCGTTCGCGACTCTCCCGGACCGCTGCTTCGGGAAGGCCGACGATGGTAAAAGATGGCAGGCCACCGGAAAGGTGAACCTCAACCAAAACCGGTGGTGCATCGAGGCCGCTAGGCGCCCGACTCTGAAGTCTCGCGAGGGACATGTTGACAGCTCCTTGTCATAGTTCCCAATCCCTGGGATGAAGGTTTGCTAGGAATCAGCGCTACGCTTTAGCGCATCCTCGAGTTCGGTGACCCGTTGCTGCAATTCCTCCAGCTGACGGCGGGTTCTTTCCAGAACTTTTTCCTGAACGGTCAGTTCCTCGCGGGTGACGAGATCCATCTTCTCGAGAGAGGACTGAACCACTGCCCGGACGTTCTTTTTGACGTCATCGGCGAGATCAACCGGCAGCACGTCACTCAGCGACTCTGCAATTTTTTTAAATGGCACCGTCATGTCGCTCCAACTGTCGTTCCGGTCGGTCCTGTCTCGGATATTTTACCAGTCCAGGACCTAAGAGCGTATTGCTCCCATTCAGTGCAAACCCGCTGCTGCTCTGCTACCTGCCGGTGCATTGAGTCAAAAAACCCCTGCCCGCACTCCACAAACCGCTTAGTTGCAGCGCTTTTTCGAGTTGGCACGCAAATTGCTTCTTAAGAAATGCCAGACGGTGATCGGATCCAAGCATGGTCCGGTCCCGAGACAGACACTTTGCACAGGAGAATGTTCATGAAGCTTGTCACTGCTGTAATCAAGCCATTTCGGCTGGATGATGTCAGGGATGCCCTGTCCCGAATCGGAATACAGGGCATGACGGTTACCGAAGTAAAAGGGTTCGGCCGGCAGAAGGGCCATACAGAACTCTACCGGGGTGCCGAATACGTTGTGGATTTTCTGCCCAAGGTGAAGCTTGAAGTTGCCATTTCCGAAGAGCTCGTCGATCAGGCTCTGGAAGCCATCAGCGAGGCGGCCAAGACCGGAAAAATCGGCGACGGCAAGGTCTTTGTTTATACGATTGAGCAGGTCATTCGGATCCGCACTGGTGAGACCGGCGAAGACGCCATCTAACTCAGATAACCAACGAGAGTACATCACAATGGAAGATCACATTTTTCAACTGAGCTACGCGCTGGACACGTTTTACTTCCTGATCTGCGGCGCCCTGGTCATGTGGATGGCCGCAGGCTTCGCGATGCTGGAGGCCGGCCTCGTCCGCTCCAAGAACACCACTGAAATTCTCACCAAGAACGTGGCGCTCTACGCCATTGCCTGCATCATGTACATGGTCATGGGTTACAGCATCATGTACGGTGGGGGCGATTTCGTCATGTTCCTCGATGGCATTACCGCTGATGGCGTTGCCGGCGCACAAGAGCCTGCCAGCTATGCTCCGTCGGCAGACTTCTTCTTCCAGGTGGTATTCGTCGCAACCGCCATGTCCATCGTTTCCGGGGCCGTTGCAGAACGTATGAGACTGTGGGCATTCCTCGCCTTCGCTGTCGTCATGACCGGTTTCATCTATCCCATGGAAGGCTCCTGGACCTGGGGCGGTGAGGCCGTATTCGGCATGTACACGCTGGGCGACCTGGGCTTCTCTGACTTCGCCGGCTCCGGTATCGTACACATGGCAGGCGCTGCGGCTGCCCTGTCTGGTGTACTGATCCTGGGCGCTCGTAAGGGCAAATACGGTCCCGGCGGCCAGATCAACGCCATCCCCGGCGCAAACCTGCCACTGGCAACCCTGGGTACCTTCATCCTGTGGCTGGGCTGGTTCGGCTTCAACGGCGGTTCCGTACTGGCAACTGCCACCGTTGCAAACGCTAACGCGGTAGCCGTGGTATTCATGAACACCAACGCCGCGGCTGCCGGCGGCCTGGTGGCTGCGCTGCTGACCGCTCGCCTGATGTTCGGCAAGGCTGACCTCACCATGGCGCTGAATGGCACACTGGCCGGCCTGGTAGCGATCACCGCCGAGCCCTCCACACCGACGGCCCTGCAGGCACCCATCTTCGGTGCCCTGGGCGGCGTGTTGGTTGTATTCTCTATCGTTACCCTGGACAAACTGAAGATCGACGATCCGGTCGGTGCAATCTCCGTGCACGGCACGGTCGGCTTGCTGGGCCTGCTACTGGTACCGGTTACCAACGGCGAAAACTCCAGCTTCATGGGTCAGATCATCGGCGGGCTCACCATCTTCTTCTGGGTATTCATCACTTCTGGCATCGTCTGGTATGCGCTGAAGATGATCATGGGTATCCGCGTCAGCGAAGAAGACGAGTACCGCGGCGTCGATGTATCGGAATGCGGTATGGAGGCATATCCCGAATTCACATCGGGAGCTAAGTAACGCCGCCGCCGGGAAGAAGGCGCGGCGGGCATCACGAAACGGCAACGCCTCGGCTGCGGGGCGTTGTCTATTCTCCGGGTCTTACGCGGTAGCGCACAAATGCCTCTTCCCGTAGAGACTGAGTCCACTGCTCAAAAGCCTCTTCCGTTTTGCGCCCGATAATAATGCGCTCTGCCTGACGGCGACGCAGGGCATCACCTACGTCCTTTTGCCGTTCGGCGGTAATCTGTGCAATATGCCAGCCGGCTGCAGTCTGAAATATCGGACTGATCTCGTTGATCGATAGCGGATTGAGAGCCTGCTCAAATTCGCCGGGCAATTCACCGGAGCTGAGCCATCCGAGATTACCCCCGAGCGCCCGGGTATTGGTATCCTCGGACTGCAGTCGGGCCACCAGTCCGAAGTCTTCACCCGCAACAATGCGGTCACGAATTCTCTCGAGGCGTGCACGGAGTTGTTCCTCCGGTAACAGTGTGCTCGCCCTGATGAGAATATGGCGAACTTCCCGCTGGAGCACGACCATCTGCTGCTGGGATCTGCGGCCAAGCACCTTGAGCAGGTGCCAGCCATTGGAACTTTGAAAAATGGCCGACATCCCGCCCACCGGAACGCCCTCGACCGCGTCGAGAAAAAGCTGCGGCAACTGCTCGGCCGTTCTGACGCCGAGCGGCCCTCCTTCTGCAGCCTTTCCCCCGTCGGAATAACGTCTGGCGGCCTCCGCAAAGGCGAGTCCATCGACAATCTGACGGCGGATATCCTCGGCCCGGCTGTGAACCTCGGCGATCTCGGTCTCTGATGCATCGGATGATATGTTCAGGAGTATATGAGCCAGCTCGAGCTCAAGCGGTGCGGGTGCGTCAGCGGTCGGGTTCTGCGCCAGGTACTCGTCAACCTCCTGGTTGCTGACCGTGATCTGCCTGCGAATCTCACGATTGATCAACTGTCTGATGATCAGTTGTTTTCGCAGATCCGACTCGTAGTCCTCAAAGGCAACACCGGTATCCGTGATCGCTGCACGCAGTTGCGTAAGGCTCAGGCCGTTCTGCTGAGCGATGGTCATCAGTGCATAGGCAACCTCCTGGTTGCTGACCCTGATCGAAAACCGCGCGGCCACGCCAAGCAGAAGTGCATCAACAATTAGCTCCTCGAGCAGTCCCGGCAGCAGGACATCGCGGGGCGGAACGGTCCTGCCCGCAGAACGTAATTCCATCTCGGCGAGCGAAACCTCGCGATTGAGATCCG
>CAYSMI010000126.1:0-5028 GCA_964432165.1 uncultured Acidiferrobacter sp. | reverse complement strand
GTCAACTGGTCAAGCACAGGCTGGGTCTCACTGTATTCCCTCTGGTAAAACTTCGGATCAAGTGTCTGGCTTCGCAGTCTTTCGAGTTGAATCTCAACGGATTCGATAACGCCCGGGAGGCTGTCAAGTTCGCGCTGCAGTTTGTACGAGAGCTTCCGGGCGCTAACGGGCCGCGTGTGGCGGAATGTATCGTTATCAGACTGATCCGGGCTTCGCTTCGCCTCTCCGGAGGCAAGGGATCGACCGCGTCTCACCCAGTCGGTGTAATTTCCGAAGTAGGGCTGAATCGAACCGTCAGATTCAAAGGCCAGGATACTGCTCACCGCGTTATCGAGGAAAGCCCGGTCATGGCTGACGACAATGAGCGTGCCTGAATACTCGTCGAGTTTTTCCTCAAGTACTTCCAGTGTTTCAACATCCAGGTCGTTGGTGGGTTCATCGAGGATCAAGAAGTTGGCCGGCTGAGTAAAAAGGCGCGCCAGAATTACGCGGTTACGCTCACCACCGGATAGCGCACGCACCGGCGTCAGCGCGCGTTTGGCGCTGAACAGAAAACCGCGCAAGTAGCCAACGACATGCCGTGCCTTGCCGTCCAGTGTGACATATTCCCTGCCGTCACCCACGATCTGGGCAACTGTTTTGTCAAGATCCAACTCTCTTCGGTGCTGGTCGAAATAACCAAGCTGTACGTTGACGCCCCACTTGATCGATCCGGCGTCGGGTTCGATCTCGCCGAGCAGCAGCCTAAGCAAGGTACTCTTACCGACCCCGTTGTTCCCTACAAGACCAATCCGGTCTCCTCGTCGAATACGCAAGGAGAAGTCCCGGATCAGCATCTCATCTCCATAGCCAAAGCTGAGATTGCGGGCATCCAGCACCTTGCGCCCGGATTGATCGGCTTCTTCGATATGCACCCTTGCCCGGGCGTCGGGGTTGACCCGCTGGGCGCGCACCTCACGCATCGCCTCCAGCGCGCGGACGCGCCCCTCATTTCGCGTACGCCGTGCCTTAATCCCCTGGCGTATCCATATTTCCTCCTCTGCCAACTTGCGGTCGAACTCGGTATTGATCTGCTGCTCGGATTCCAGGGCCTCGGCCCGCCGTCGAAGAAAATCAGAGTAGTCTCCCGGCCAACTGCGCAGCTTGCCCCGGTCGATCTCAACGATCCGGGTCGCAAGACGCTGCAGAAATGCCCGATCGTGGGTGATAAACAGCACCGCACCGGAAAAGGCCGCAATCCGTTGCTCCAGCCAGGAGATCGCCTCAAAGTCCAGGTGATTGGTCGGTTCATCCAGCAGCAGCAGATCAGGCCGCGGGGCAAGCGCCCGGGCAAGCGCTGCCCGACGGCGCCAACCCCCCGAAAGCGCTTTCATCGGCTGGGCGGGGTCCAGCCCCATCTCCGAGCAGATACTTTCGACCTGCTGTTGGGGGTGCCAACCCCCATGCGCATCGATATGGCTATGCAGGTCCTGAAGTGCCTTGAGACCCGGCGCATCAAGGTCGACGGCGGCCTGCTCACGATATTGCCGCGTCATCTGGATGATGTCAGCAAGGCCCTCAGCGACAAAGGTTCCGACCTGTCGCCCCTCATCGCCAGGTAATACCTGTTCGAGTTCGCTGATACACAGATCGCCGTGTCGGCGCACCTCACCCTCGTCCGGCTCCTGTACCCCACTGACCAGGCGGAGTACCGAGGTTTTGCCAGCCCCATTGCGCCCAACCAGGCAGACCCGCTCGCCCGGCTCGATGGATAAATCCGCCTCCCGCAATAACTTGCGTGGACCAAAGGCAAGACTCACAGCGTCAAGGCGGACCAAAAACATATCGAATATGGGATGAGGCGATGCCGGGGAGTGGAGCCCAGAGGTCAAAAGGGGATATTAACCGACTCCATGGAGAATCCGAGCCGTGCTACAGATTACCCCGCCTTTGGGACCCGCCTCTCAAAGACAAGTCTTCGGATAACACGGCACTTGTCCGAAACAGAACGCGATACTGCAACTTCCTGTCGCATTTCGTGGCTTTGACTCTTCTCAACAGTGAACTTCGGGCGTAGACTTCGCGCCCGTCACCACCGACTCCTTTCCCAATCCGGTGCGATTTGCCCTCTCCGTTCTGCGCGCGCTCTCGGCACTGATGATCTCAGTGACGCTGCTGATGTTCGGCAACAGTATGTTCTCCACCCTGCTGGCGCTGCGCGCCAACATCGAGAACTATCCCAACGAAATGATCGGCTTGATGGCCTCGGGTTACTTTTTTGGATTTGCGCTGGGCACGTTCCGGTCGGGGCCGCTGATCAACCGCATTGGCCATATCCGGACCTTTGCTGCCCTGTCGGCGATCGCAGCAGCTTCCTCGTTGATGGTGCTGATTATTCCGGGCCCCTGGGCCTGGGTGGTCCTTCGTGCGATCATGGGTGCCGCGACAGCCGGCCTCTTTGTTGTAGTGGAAAGCTGGCTGAACAATCGGGCCACCAACAATAGTCGCGGGATCCTCCTGTCGATTTATATCATGATCGGCTACTCTGCCTCGGCGGTGGGGCAACAGGCGATCAAGTTCGGCGACCCGGCGAACTTCGGACTCTTTCTGCTGGTGGGCATCGTACTCGTTTTGTCGCTGGTCCCTGTCTCCCTGACCCGGGCAACACACCCGGACCCGGTTGATAAACCCCTGCTCAATATACGTACACTGTTTTCGATCTCACCCACTTCAGTGGTGGGCTGTCTGGTTGCGGGCCTGATCTCCTCGAGTTGGTGGGGCCTTGGGCCAGTCTATGCCCGGGAAATCGGCCTGACCGTTCCGCAGATCTCGGGATTCATGACCGCGGGCCTTATCGGAGGTATGGTGCTTCAGATTCCCATCGGACGCCTCTCCGACAGGCGTGACCGACGCCGGGTCCTGTTTGGCGTCGCGATAGGGCTGGGCGCGCCAACGCTGATGCTGATCTTTAGCGGTATTTTCCCGGCGTGGACTCTGCTCGTCAGCGCCGCGGTCTTTTTTGGCTTGAGTTCAACCCTGTATCCGCTCAGCGTTGCCTATGCGAATGACTACCTCGATTCGGGAGATGTTGTGGCTGCGAGTGGTGGCTTTGTGCTGGTGTTTGGCATCGGTGCGGTTATCGGCCCCCTTGTTGCCTCGGCCGCCATGCGCCTGGCAGGACCCCAAGGCATGTTCATGTTCATTATTGCGGCGGCTGCGCTCTTGATTCTCTTCATTGTCTGGAGGACACGGGTGAGGCAGTGGGCACCTGTGGTTGAGAAAGAACCCTACATACTCCAGCCTGAGACACCCAGCGCCATTGGCGATCTTGACCCCCGAGCCGAGGTGGACGAGCACTACGATGATGGCCCCGATACCCTGGATGCGCCCGGTGGGGCCGAGAAATCGTTTGCTTTCTGGCTGGGCCGATCGGGTGCCTCGGAAGAAGACGGGGGCAATTCGGGTCAACCCGCTGACGATGCCTGGGCAAGTCAGCCGGACGACGCTGTCGAGACGCCCGGAAAGTCAGCCTGACGCGTCAGGGCTCGCTGATACTCCCGCCTGGGGTATATCGCACCGAAAGCACCTCGTAGCGCCTGATTCCTCCGGGGGCCTGGAACTCGATCTCATCCGCTTCGGTCTTGCCGATCAGTGCCTTGGCAATGGGCGAACTGTGGGAAATCATCCCCTCATCGATGTTCGCCTCAAGTTCACCTACGATCCGGTAAGTCACCTTCCGATCGCCCTCCTCCTCCCAAAGGTCAACCCAAGCCCCAAAAACAATCTTGCCTCCGGCATTCAAACGCTCCGGGTCGATGACTTCCGCCACGGCGAGCTTGGACTCAAGATCCGCAATTCGGCCCTCGATGAAACCCTGCTGTTCCCGTGCGGCGTGATACTCCGCGTTCTCGGAAAGATCCCCGTGCGCCCGAGCCTCCGCAATCGCTTCGATGACTGCCGGACGGTCGACCCGCTTGAGATGCTGTAGTTCATTCCGGAGCCGCTCGGCCCCTTCGAGGGTAA
Organism: uncultured Acidiferrobacter sp.; assembly: GCA_964432165.1. Classification (GTDB taxonomy): domain Bacteria; phylum Pseudomonadota; class Gammaproteobacteria; order Arenicellales; family UBA868; genus UBA868. The sequence continues at coordinate 1,026 of CAYSMI010000126.1, read as the reverse complement.
GGAGCACTCTCATTGTGCTACCGTCTGATGCAGTGTCTGCAGCCGGTTTACACTGGCATCATTGCCTGCCCGATGGGCTTCACAGGCCGCACGTGCTGCAGCCACAGTGGTGAAGTAAGTGACCTTGTGGGTCAGGGCCTGGCGGCGGATCGTTTCGGAATCCAGACGGCTGTGCTGACTGGCGGTGGTATTGACGATCAGATCGTACTCACCGTTCTTGATGTTATCGACCACGTGGGGACGTCCCTCGCTTACCTTATTGACGATACGCGACTTCAGCCCGGCCCTGCTCAACGCGTGGGCCGTGCCTTCAGTCGCCACCAGTGAAAAGCCATTGTCGCTCAGATACCGGGCTATGTCGATGACAGCTCCCTGATCCGCGGTACGAACGCTGATCAGCGCGGTGCCCTCTTTAGGGATCAGAAGTCCCGTCGCGCGCTGTGCCTTACGGTAAGCCTCGCCGAAGGTCATACCCACACCCATGACTTCCCCGGTACTTTTCATCTCCGGCCCCAGTAGCGGATCGACGCCCGGAAACTTGATAAACGGAAATACCGCCTCTTTCACCGAAAAATACTCAGGCCTGACAACTCCGTGAACACCCTGATCCGCAAGTGACTGGCCCACCATTACCCGGGCTCCGATTTTGGCCAGCGGACGCGTGGTGGCCTTGGACACAAAAGGTACCGTACGCGACGCGCGCGGATTCACCTCAAGCACATAGATATCGCGGCCCTTCACGGCAAACTGTACGTTCATCAGGCCCTGCACCTTTAACGCGAGCGCCATCTCTTTGCTCTGTTGCGCTAGTGTTTCCTGAATCTTTTCACTCAAGGCAAAAGGAGGGAGGACACAGGCAGAATCGCCTGAATGCACACCAGCCTCTTCGATGTGCTCCATGATGCCCCCGATCACGACGTCTTTTCCATCACAGATCGCATCAACATCGACTTCCACTGCATCGTTCAGGAAACGGTCGAGCAGAATGGGGGATTCGTTGGAAACCCGGAAGGCATCATGCAGGTA
>CAYSMI010000125.1:3280-5117 GCA_964432165.1 uncultured Acidiferrobacter sp. | reverse complement strand
GGCGGCTGAGGAACTTCGGGCGCAACCCGAGGTGGGTGCGAGACTGCTGAGCGACCTGTCTGAGGAAGCCCAGGCCTACCGCCGCAAAGAGTTGGCCAAGACCGTTAACCCGGTCATGAAGCCGGTCTCTCCAGAAGTGAAGAGACAGATATACGATCAATTGTCATCCATCGGTGGCATGTCGATGCGCCAGTTGTTCAATTTCATGACCGCGAAGGTCAAAGCAGCTGAAGGCGTCGAATTCGATGACATTGTCGAAGCCATGGAAATCAAGGCCAATGAAGTCAACTTCAAAAAGGTCGGGCACAATCGATTCTGGAAGGATGTCGGCGCGATCACGGGCAGGCCCACGTTGCGCGTCGAGATTCTCCAGTTCTGTGACGCCATCGTTGGCCGAAAAATGCTTGATTTCAGTCCCGAGTTCTCGATTTTTATCCCGTGTCGCATCTCGGTCGTCGAACAGCCGGACGGCAGTATCTGGTTAATGACCTTGGATTGGGACGTCAGTTGGCTGGCGCTGGCCTGGCAGAAGGGATCGAAACTGCCCGAGGAGCTCAGGCAGGACGCGCTCCGGATCCGCGACGGCATGACCGCGATCATGGAGGCGGGCGCAAACGCCGAGTGGTAGCCAGCACGTTTGATCTCAGAATAGCTTCGTCGGCAACTTGCACGGCGTATACCCGATGCTGATCCCTGTCCGGCGCAGGCGCCTTAGCCACGACTGTCCGGGATCAACCCACCCAAGGGGGATATCCCACCCCAGCATCAGCGTAAGTAGTATTGGCGTTGGTATCAGGTCGTTGCATCGTGGGAGGCACTTATGAATCCGGTTTATTATGAAACGATCGACAAGCTCGAAAAAATGGGCGTGAATCCGGACTATGTCCAGGGATGGGTCGGGGGATTTTTGGGAAACCCACAGCGGGAAGAGCAGCGCGTTACGGACGCATACTCAGCCGGTTACGAGGATGGTCAGAACAAGACTACCGATAGCGCGGCCGATTGGAAAGCGGCCTAGATTCCGCCCGCGCTCACTTTACCGCGGGAGCATTCCGAGGAGCGTCCGCTCCTGAACCGAGGTTCTGCATCGATTCCGCAAGCTGCTTGACTACGCTTGGGCCATCGATATCCATCACCTGGTCCATCACCCAGCGGTTGGTCTGATCGTGACCCATGATCGCCTGGATGTGATCGCTGAATGCCCGTAACAGGGCGTACCCGGGGGTGCCCTCGGTGAAACTGCACTCGCCGTAATGGCTGTTGCGGCGGTTGAGCGTTTCGATGAACTGCTCCCGGTAGTCGCCGTTGCCCAGAACCTCAGCCGCGTTTCTCTGAAACTGCGCCGCACAGGCGTGGGCGAGGGCCGGCACAAAAACGGTGCGGTCGTGATCTTTAAGCGTATCGTAGGCCAGACGGTCGGCGGCGTGAACCAGAAAGACCAGGTACTCGCGAATCACGGCCACCCGCTGGACATCATCCTGGTAGATAAAGTCTTCCGCGTGCAGGTTACGGGCGGCGGTCAGTGCCAACTGCCAGCAGACGTATCCCAGTGCCTGACCGTTCGTTTCGGCTGACCCGTGCTGTTCGGGGTTGCGCCATCGGTCGCGAATTCTTGTCTTCATAATCGTTGCGCTCGGTCAGGAGTTTATCTTAAGGTGTCGCCCATGCCGGCGTTGCCTACCCCGTTTCTGGATGTGGTACAGCACAACTGTGATGTCTCGGACGCACAGCACGCGGGCAGCTATACCCTGTGTGTCTATCTGATGCACATGCGCGAATACTTCCGCTGGGAGCGCCAACTGGGTTTTGATGTGGTGCTTCGTGCCGAGGAGGTCGG
>CAYSMI010000125.1:0-3180 GCA_964432165.1 uncultured Acidiferrobacter sp. | reverse complement strand
AGTCTTCAGGATTTTCCAGAAATCCATTTTCCGTAACGGCTATCGTTTTACCATCGACGTCGATCGACATGGTGCGCTCCTATTGGCGGTGGCAGCATCATGGGGTCGGGATCAGTCCCCGTCCTCCGTCAGGGGTGTGTGGACAGCGCCGATGCTTTTGTGCGGCAAAAAGAGGCCGCAGCCCAGCAGGCGATCTGGCCCAAGACCGTTGTGCTGCACGACAGCGGAATCCTTGGGACTGAGGTCGGCGATTAACAGGCTGCGGGTCAGCATCGCCCCTTGGGGTGTGGTGAACTGGTGAATGCGTCCGCACAGCATCTTGCTTGGCGAGATGCCGAGTCCACCGAGCCATTGCGCAGCATCTTCCAGAAAAACGGACTCATCCCGGGCTGTGTCTGTTACCCGGATATGCCGGGCCAGCACGGTTGCGAAAGGAGTGAGTGGACGCACTCTGGCCCCGAGCAGGGTTAGGGCATGGCCGTCGATCTCCAGGGTCTGGCCGCTGAGCGCGCGCGCTGCCGTGACACGGGTCTCAGGCACTCTCAGCACAAAACGCGTGCGGCCGGAAAGTTCGAGTACGCCGTTATCGGCCGGTTGTTGCCAGCCATTGCCGGACTGGGCACCGTGGATCAGGTGAATGCCGGCGTGGGGCTCATCTTCAAGCCAGGGCAGTACCCGGGTGACGGCCCGGCTTAGTGTCCAGGCATGATCGGTTGGCAGTTGCCGACCTTCGGTCCGGAACACCAGATCGACAGCGGTCTTGGGCAGGACCGGCGCCTTTGCGACAGGGGTTTCTTGCCAGAAACTGGGCATGGTTACTAAACCGGTCACTGTACCGGCAGCGAGGCTTGTATCGCTGCGCGGTCGATCCACCAGTCATCCTGAACCAGCACGTCGACCACATTACGAAGACGGGGTAAAAAACGTGCAGGGTCATTGAGCTCCAGGCGTTCGATCCACTGGTCGAATGCTTGCTGGTCTTCAATTTTGCTATGGCGTCTTGCGACGGTTCCCAGCATCTGGTTGGCAAAGAAAGACAGGGACTCGTGTTCTTGACCCTCACTGCGAAGGTCGACCACATAAGCCGCTGCGGCGGCGGCGACAGCGGCGCCGTCTGAGTCATCCGGTGTCTCTTGGATAATATCCTGCAGCAGGGCTACGGAGAGCTCCGGGTCAACAGGAAAGGTAACCGCCAGCCAGACACCGTGACCTAGCGCCACCAGTGCGTCTGCTTCTCCGGACTGAAACATAATTCGTGCCGCTTCGATCGCCTCAGCCCAGAGTCGCGCATCACAGAACCGGTCAAAGCAGCGTCGACCGCTCTGCCAGGCGTCAGGACCGCGTTCCAGCGCGACCAGCAATCGGCCTTCCTGCAGTGCCAGTTCGCGCCACTCGGGTGAATCCAGTTCGATCTCGCTTTCGCTCAGGCGGTCTTGAACCGCCGACAACTGGGCATTAAGCGCGGCTGATGAGGGCGCGGCCTCATCTTGTGATTCGGCGCCGAGATCGAAACTGTCGCCGAGGTATTTCATGACCGTTGTTCTCCGCTATCGACATCGACCGTACTGGTGAAGGTCGCCTCGAGGCGGTCCTCCCAGTTCCCGGGCGTATCCGGATAGGGCGGCTTGACATCCATGCGCAAAAAACGGTCACCCTCGCGGGCTTTTTGCCGTACCAGCGTGATCAGTTCCTCAAAAGAGGACGGCTGGTTTTGCAGGATAAGTTCGCTGATCCAGAGCATAGTGGCGCGAAGTCCGTTATACCGCCAGCGCCTCGGTGTACCGGCCGCGGTATACCAGCCGGGCTTGTTCGGTGTGCTCGGGATCGCTAAAGGCTTCCCTGCGGTGCGGAACGTTGGCACAAACGAGACCTTCTCCGGGCCTCAGCCGACGGCGGACGATCAGATCGCCTGACCCGTTCAGAATCTCCTCAAGGGCGGCCGCCCCTTCTCGCGTCAGCGTGCCGTGCTTCCAGGTGACGTTGTGCTTGCGGGCGGTGTAACGCATCCGAAGTACACCGGCATCCCAGAAAAATACGGGACCTTGGCATTCAGCCCGCTGAGCGCCGTCGCCCAGGTTGTTTTCGGGGATCGTCATGGCGTCAGGCTGCGAAAGGGCCTCCACCAGTCGCGGATCCTGCTCAAGCAGCAGGCCGTATACAATTTCATGATCGATCGCTTCAAGGGCGCCGCCTTGCAGTGCCGGCCGCACACAGTGCAGCAGCATCGTCCGGATGATCCGGTCGGCTGTATGGTAGTAGCCGTCGGTATGCCAGTTGAGCCGCCGGTTGGTGTAGGGGATGTAACGCTGATGGGGGCTGCCCTCTTCCACCTGAATTTTGCTGAGCCCGTAGTGATCGGCACTGAGATTCCGGTCCGGCTGGCCAAGGCCGAGTTGGATCGCGAGCGCCAGAAGGGCATCGGGGCCAACCTCGCCGGGGTGTTCGCAGCGATAGATCGCCATGTTGGCGTGTCTGATCCGGATGGCAAGTGCGGCACGCTCGTCAGCGGAAATCTGATACGGGTTCGCAAGTTCCACAGTAAGGTCGTCAATCGTTTGCCGGTATCGGGCGAGACGCTCCTGCCACCGGTGCGCAAAACCAGACACAGCCTTTTGCGAACGGCCGTGGGTCGTTGGGGCAGATGCTGTGTTTGGGTGTATGGCCAAAAATCTGACAACCGGTCTTGAATGGCGAATCTTGATTCTAGTGGGGTGATACCTCCGGAAAACTCTCCCAAAAGGTTGATCCTGTGGATGATTTGGACTGTCGGAATATCACTGCGAGTACGGGTTTATCGGGGTCCGAAGCCCGCATCGACTTAAGTCTCTGATTTCTTGGACTTGTTACGACCAAAGACCCCTCTCTTCCCAAACGATTTTTGTGCATTGCAAAAATCAACCTATCCCCAAGGGGATAAATCGGCTTTTTTCACCGCATACCCCCCGGGGAATGGTTTCAGCGGGACCGGCGCATAGAATGATCCCAAGCACAAATCGTGTGCCGCGCAGGCAGGTGGCATTGTCCGGACATTCAGTTGATCTGGGTGCTGCTTATCTTGTGAGGGTGATGTTGCAAAGGGGCGCCATCACCGGTGCGCGCAAGCGATCAATAATGGAGCGGGACTCACATGGCTGATAACAAGCAACACGAAACCCCCATGCTGGACGAACTCGAGAACGG
>CAYSMI010000124.1:0-5177 GCA_964432165.1 uncultured Acidiferrobacter sp. | reverse complement strand
ACAGTAACTTTGTCACCGCGAAGGATACGGATATAGTGTTTTCGCATCTTGCCGGAGATGTGTGCAATAACCACATGTCCATTTTCCAGCTCTACCCGAAACTGGGTATTCGGCAGGTTTTCAAGAACCGTGCCTTCCATTTCGATATGTTCTTCTTTTGCCACTCGATAATTTGGGCCTCTGCCCGATGATCGGATACGAGCGCGGAGTATACCGAACTTTGGTATCCTCGACGCAAACCCAGCGTTGAGCACGGGCGTGTCGGCGCGCAATCCAATGCCTGATCTGCTCTGAGGGGAATCTCTCCCGCAACAACACCGATAACATGATTGAACTATTTTTCTGGCCTACACCCAATGGCATGAAGCCCCTGATCCTTCTGCACGAAACCGGCCTTGAGTACCAGTTGACGCCGGTTGACATCAATCAGGGCGAACAGTTTGCAGATCGGTTTCTTGAAATTGCGCCTAATGGCCGCATTCCGGCCATCGTCGATGATGCGTCACCGGGTGGGGGCGAGCCTGTGTCGGTTTTCGAATCCGGGGCCATCCTGATTTATCTTGCCGAAAAGGCCGGCGCATTGCTCCCGCGTTCCCTGAAGGCACGCACCGAGGTACTCGAGTGGGTGATGTGGCAGATGGCAGGGCTGGGACCCATGTTGGGGCAAAACCATCACTTCAATGTCTATGCCCCGGAGCAGGTCCCGTACGCCATCCGCCGGTATAACGAGGAAGCCTCCCGCCTTTATGCTGTCCTCGACCTGCGTCTGGCGAAGCGCGAATTCATCTGTGAGGATTACTCGATCAGTGATATTGCCTGTTATCCCTGGATTGCCCGGCACGAACGGCACCAGATTGATCTCGAAGACTTTCCTAACGTCAAACGCTGGTTTGACGAGATCAGCGAGAGGCCGGCTGTGGTTGCGGCTTACCGCCAGGCGAAGACGGTTAATGTCGGGGCGCCGGTAACGGAAGGATCACGCAGCGTACTTTTCGGGCAGACTGCCGAGACTGTGCGCAAGGCAGCAGCAAAAAGGTCGTAGTCGATCAGTAGGTCCGTGACTGACGATCCTGATCGATAGGGACGACGCTGCAGTTGGCTCCTTTAGGCCGGCGGATCTTCCGGGGCGCAGGACAGCGCCAGTTCGACACATAGTCCCGGCTGGTTATCGTGAAGCGTAAGTTTCGCGTTGTGCAGCTTGGTGACCGCGTGCACGAGAGACAATCCCAGCCCATTGCCTAGTGTCGAGCGGCTGACGTCGGTTCGATAGAAACGCTGGAAAACTTTTTCTCTTTCACCCGGCGCGATCCCGGGACCGCTGTCACAAACGGCGACACGGGCCTCGTCCTTTTTTGCCCAAACCGTAAGGCTGATGTTGCCTCCGACCGGCGTATATTTGACAGCGTTATCAACGAGATTAGCGAGCGCCTGAAAGAGCATGTCCCGATCAGCCATGATCACGACTGGATCTTCGGCGTTAACCGTCAGATTCTGTTGCTTCTCATCGGCGAGGGGTTCGTAAAACTCCGCCACGTCATTGGCAAGCGCGGATAGCGACAGGTGCTGCATGACGGTTTTGGTCGATTCCGACTCAATTCGGGCAATCCGCAGCAGCGCGTTGAAGAGATTCAGCAACCGGTCTGCCTCGGCGAGGGCATCTTCCAGTTCTTTCCTATGTTCCGCATCCGATGACGGTCTAGAAGTCAGTGACTCGAGTTTCTGCCGAAGGCGAAAGAGCGGCGTTTTTAAATCATGGGCAATGTTGTCACTGACCTGGCGGATTCCGTCCATGAGTTCCTGAATCTGGTCGAGCATCTGGTTGAGATTACCGGACAGGCGATCGAACTCATCACCCCGGACACTCACGGGAACCCGGTGCTTCAGTTCGCCTGCAATGATCCGTTGGCTGGTTTTGTTGATCACCTCGAGTCTGGCCAGCATTTTGCGGCTGATGAAGAACCCGCCTGCGAGCCCCAACAGGACCGTCAGGATGACGCCCCAGCTGAGTGCAATGATCACTCGCCGCTGGGCTGCTTTGAGTTCCTGAATATCCTGTCCGACCAGTAACTGGAAGCCTCCGGTCAGCTGGAAGCGCCGGGCCCGGGCGGGATGCAGGCCGGGGTCATCCCGGTCTCTAGTATCCAGATTGAAGTTGAGCCAGCCACCGTCGGGGATGACTTGGGGCCAGCGGCTGATGTTGCCCACGATCGGTCTGCCCAGGGGATCCGACAACAAGTAGAGCGACGAGCCGGTAGGCTGTTGCCGGGTGATACGGTCGAGGATCAGTCGACGCAGGCCGGGAACGCCACGGTTTTCGTAGCGCTCCGCCAGGGTTTGGATTTCTGTACGGATTGCAGCATCTGACTGGGTCCCCATGTAGCGCACACTCGACCAGTAGATAAAGCTGAACAGTGCCAGTACCGACACGGTAAAAAGAATGACGTACAGCAGGGTCAGTCGAAAGGTCGAACTGGCGAGAAAACTATTCTGGTTCACGAAGCATATATCCGGCGCCGCGGACAGTATGCAGCAGAGGTTTGTCGAATCCCCGGTCGATCTTAGAGCGCAACCGGCTGACGTGAACGTCGATGACATTGGTCTGGGGGTCAAAATGATAATCCCAGACGTTTTCCAGGAGCATCGTCCGGGTGACCACTTGCCCGCTGTGTCGCATCAGGTATTCGAGTAGGCGAAACTCCCGCGGCTGAAGATTAATGGACTGGTTGGCCCGTTGTACTTTTCGCGCCAGGATATCCATCTCGAGATTGAAGACTTTGAGGTGGGTGGTTACAGCGCCCTGGTTCGGCCGTCGACCCAGGGCCTCCACCCGCGCGAGCAGTTCCTCGAAGGCAAAAGGTTTGGGCAGATAGTCGTCACCACCGGCCCGCAGGCCCGACACCCGGTCTTCAAGGTCACCCAGCGCGCTCAGAATCAGAACGGGGACGTGGTTATCCTGTTTGCGCAGGGATTCCACAATGGATAAACCGTCCATCGACGGCAGCATCCGGTCGACGATCAGGACATCATATTCCTCATGGGAGGCCATCGACAGGCCGTCGGGTCCGTTGTCTGCCACGGCGATAACATGACCTGCCTCGCGCAGGCCTCGGGAGATGTAGCGGGAGGCTTGGGGGTCGTCCTCTATCAGAAGAATATGCACGACAAGGATTCTACCGCTGCATTATCTGCTGACAAAGCGGGGCTAAAAAAAATTCCAGCCGGGACAGATCGTCCCGGCTGGGTAATGAGCACCCTAAGTCAGCCCGTCTTTACGGCAACATAACGTTGCCTGCCATCGCGCTGCACCAGCAGCAGGACCGGTTTCTTTTTTGACTTCATTTCCCTGACCTCGCTGACGACATCCTTCGGAGCACTGACGGTTGTACTGCCGACCTTGAGGATGATGTCACCGGCCCTGAGTCCCTGACGTGCAGCGGGGCTTGAGGGCATAACTTCTTTGATCAGCACACCGTCTCCCTCGTGGCCGAGTTCACTACGTGTGTCCTCGTCGAGTCTCGATAGGCGAAGCCCAAGACGACCTTCTTTTGGCGCTGCCTCGCGCGTCTTCATTGCCTGTTTGGACTCAGGAATCGGTTGCAGGGTCGTATCGATACTGAGTTGGTTTCCATCCCGAAAAACATTCACTGTGACTTTTTCTCCCACCGGGGCTTTTGCCACCATGCGGGGAAGCTGCCGGGTGTTTTCCACCTTCTGTCCGTTAAACCCGACGATCACGTCACCGGTCTGCAGTTCAGTCTTGGCAGCGGGACTGTCTGGCATGATTTTTGAGATGAGGGCGCCATGCGCCTTATCTAGTGACAGGCCTTGGGCAATCTCAGGAGTAACCGGTTGAATCTCAACGCCCAGCCATGCGCGGGCAACATGACCGTCGTCACGAAGCTGATCGACCACACTTTGTGCAACCGAGGCGGGTATGGCGAAGCCGATACCGACACTGCCGCCATTTGGCGAGAAGATCGCCGTATTCACGCCGATGACTTGACCAACGTCATTGAACAGGGGTCCGCCGGAATTGCCGCGATTGATCGAGGCATCGATCTGGATGTAATCCACATAGGGCCCGTTGTTGATGTCGCGACCCCGTGCCGAAACGATGCCCGAGGTAGTAGTGCCTCCAAGACCAAACGGATTTCCGATGGCGATGACCCAGTCTCCTACCCGTGCTGTGTCGGAGTCGCCAAAACTGGCGTAGGGCAGCGGCTTATCAGTCTCGATCTCAAGCAGAGCGAGGTCCGTCCTTCGATCTACGCCTCGAACGATTGCGGGCAGGACTTCTCCGCTATCGAGAATGACCTCGATTTCATCAGCACCCCGGATCACATGATGATTGGTCACGACCAGCCCTTTTGCATCGATGATGAAGCCCGAACCCAGGGAACGGCTGTCCATTGGGCCTCTCGGCATATGGGGAAATGAATCACCGAAAAAGCGCTCCATGAAGCGGCGCATCTCGGGAGGGCCGTCAAACTCAAACTGTCTTCCACCATGGCGCTGCTCTGGCCAGTTGGGATCCATGTGTTTATTCTGGAGTGAAGCGGGTTGCACCGTCCGGGCGGATATGTTGACAACAGCTGGGCGGACCGCCTCGACCAAATCGGCAAATCCGTTGGCTGGCCGGATGATTGCGGCGTCGGCGGTTTGCGGGATGGCAGTGACTGCGGTGCCGGCGTAGAGTACCGCGCCGATAGCAGTGACGCCGGCAACGGCGACGACGGCAATTCTTGGGCTAAAACGACGCAGGGCTTGAACAGATAAATTCATGGGTGTCCTCGCAATAAGTGGCTGTTACACGAACGCCACCTTAGGACACCCCACGTTACCGGGACGTAACGGCGAGATTACCGTTTGTTAATGAAGCCGGCTGGTGCGCTCAGGATTCAGGTCATGAGGCGCTCGAGCACCTCCTCGTAGATGTTGGACAGGGTATCGAGATCGTCGGCATTGACGACTTCGTCCACCTGATGGATGGTCCGGTTGAGCGGTCCCAGTTCAACGACCTCGGCCCCTGTTGGTGCAATAAAGCGCCCATCTGAGGTTCCGCCATCGGTCGAAAGCTGTGGCGTATCACCGGTGATCTCTTTCACGCTGTCTTCAACTGCTGACAAAAGCGTGCCCGGCAGTGTCTGGTAGGGCAGGCCCAGAGGGCTCCAGTCGAT
>CAYSMI010000123.1:0-5209 GCA_964432165.1 uncultured Acidiferrobacter sp. | reverse complement strand
TTGACGAGGCTGTGTTCCTCGGAGGCCTCGACAAGGGCGAGTTTCTGCAGACCTTTGGCGCCGATATTTTTTTCGACGACCAGACCGGCCACTGCGAATCGGCACGGCGCTTTGTGCCGACCGGCCATGTGCCCCACGGCGTCACCAACGACGCCGCCTGAGGTGATCTGATACCGGCGTTGTTATAATTGCGTTCCCCGTAAGCAACACGGGCGCGATAGTTTTTCTCCCGGATTACCCATGAAACGGATTAGATGGCAGCTTCTCGGCTGGTGTGTTGCCGGCTCACTGACTTTGGCCTCGCCCGCAGGGGCGGCGCTGCCGATGGCGGTGGAAGGTGAGCCGCTGCCGAGTCTCGCGCCGATGCTCGAGCGGGTGCTGCCGGCGGTCGTCAACATCTACACCGAAAGCCGGGTCACCGAACGGCAGAGCCCTTTCCGGTCCGACCCCTTCTTCGAAAAGTTCTTCGGTACGCCACCTATGCAACAGCGGGAAAGGCGGGTCAGCAACCTGGGCTCGGGTGTCATTACCGACGCCCAGAACGGCTACGTGATTACCAACAGTCACGTGATCGCGGGCGCTGACGAGATCAGCGTGCGCCTGCACGACGGCCGTGCCTTTGATGCCGAGATTGTGGGTGTGGATGAAGACGCCGATATCGCGGTCGTCCGGATCCCGGCAGAGCAACTCCAGCATATCGATATCGGGAATTCAGACGCGTTACGGGTCGGTGATTTCGTCGTGGCGATCGGCAATCCCTTCGGCCTTGGACAAACGGCGACTTCGGGCATCATCAGTGCGCTGGGTCGTACCGGCCTTAATATCGAAGATTATGAGGACTTCATCCAGACCGACGCGTCGATCAACCAGGGCAACTCAGGAGGCGCGCTCGTTAATCTTCGCGGTGAGCTGGTCGGGATCAATACCGCGATTCTTGCGCCCGGCGGCGGCAACATCGGCATCGGATTCGCCATACCGATCAACATGGTCCAACTGCTCACCCGGCAGATTATTGAATACGGCGAGGTGCGCCGCGGGCGCCTCGGCGTCATCGCGCAGAACCTGACGCCCGAACTCGCCGAAGCGCTCGGCATCGATACCACCCGTGGCGCGGTGATCTCCCAGGTCATCCCGGATTCGGCCGCCGATGATTCCGGGATGCACGAAGGCGACGTGGTGGTCGCGGTCAACGACCGCGAGATCACAGACGCCAGCTCGCTTCGCAACACGATTGGTCTTTTCCGCGCTGACGACGAGATCGAGATCAGTTTTCTTCGCGACGGACAACGCATGAGCAAGCGCATCCGGATCCGCGCGATCGAACCGCCTGCAGGCCAGGGCCTCAAGATCAACAAGCGCCTGGAGGGGATTCGTCTGGCGGACATCGATGATCAGGACGGTCCGCAGGGTCAGCGCGGTGTCCGCGTTGTAGAAATCGTGCAGAACAGCCTCGCCTGGCAGTCGGGCCTGCGCGAAGGAGATCTCATCATCTCGGTCAACAAGCAGCCGATCTACAGCCTGAAGGACGTCGAACGGGCGGTCGATGACGAAGACGCGATGCTGCTGCTCAACGTGGTACGGGGTAATTCGGGTCTGTTTATCGTGATCCGCTAGCAAAGGGAAGTATTGCGTCCATGAAAGAAAACCTTATTGCGCCTTCAATTCTCTCGGCTGATTTTGCCCGCCTGGGTGAAGAGGTCGACAACGTGCTCGCCTCGGGCGCCGATATCGTCCATTTTGATGTGATGGATAACCATTACGTTCCGAATCTCACGATCGGTCCCCTGGTGTGTGAAGCACTACGCAAGCACGGCGTCACGGCGCCTATCGATGTCCACCTGATGATCAGGCCGGTCGACCGTATCGTTCCTGATTTCGCAGCGGCAGGCGCTTCCTACATCACCTTCCACCCTGAAGCCAGCGAGCATATTGACCGTACCCTTCAGCTGATCCGCGGCGAAGGCTGCAAGTCGGGACTGGTGTTCAACCCGGCGACACCGCTCAGCCACCTGCAGCATGTCATGGACAAGGTCGACATGATTCTGCTGATGTCGGTCAACCCCGGTTTTGGCGGCCAGAGTTTTCTGCCCTCGGCGCTCGACAAACTGCGCGAGGCACGCAAACTCATCGACCAGTCGGGGCGGGACATCCGCCTTGAGATCGATGGCGGGGTGAAGGTCGACAACATTGGGGAGATTCATGCCGCCGGTGCCGATACCTTTGTTGCCGGGTCGGCCATATTCGGCGCCGCCCGTGACGACGATCCTAACCGTTACGACACGGTGATCAGCACAATGCGTGCCGCATTGGCTGAATCACCGTCATGAGTGAGTCTAATCCGGGTTATCCCGCGCCTTCCTTCAGGACGCCCGCGCGGGGAATCCTGTTTGACCTCGACGGCACCCTGATCGATTCTGCGCCGGATCTGATCGGCGCCTGCAATGACATGCTGCAAGCGCTCGGGCGGGAACCCGTGGCTCTGGATGTTGCCCGGGGTTGGATCGGCAACGGTGCACGCCGGCTCGTGGAGCGGGCGCTGACGGGGGATTTTGACGGTGCAGCCCCAGCGGAGCTGATGCAAACCGCTTATCCCCTCTTTGAAAAGTGTTACCAGGAAAATCTCCACCGGGACAGTGTGCTCTATGCAGGGGCCGATGAAACCCTCGCACAGTGTCAGGCATCCGGCAGGCAGGTCGGCTGTGTGACCAACAAGCCGGGCGTCTTTACCCGGCCGCTGCTCGAGGCCATGGGCCTCAGTCGCTATCTCGATCCGATCATCGGCGGCGATGACCTGCCAAAGAAAAAGCCGGACCCGCTGCCGCTGCAGCATGTTGCCGGTCAATGGGGGTTTGCGCCTCAAGAGTGTCTGCTGGTGGGTGATTCGGTGAGCGATTTTCGTGCGGCGCGGGCCTGCGGTATGCCGGTGGTGCTGGTGAGTTACGGCTACAGTCAGGGTCTTGACCTTTCCGAACTCGGCCCGGACGCCGTGATAGACTCGTTGGCGCAGGTTCTGGAGATAGTTGAATCGCCGTAAGTGAGCTCGGCAAACGCCAAACCCCGTCGGTTGCGAACGGCAAACGCGGTTCCAAAGCGCAGACCCAAAGCATCGACGTTCCGGTGTAACGACCTTTCAGCATGACCGCCTCCGTTAAATCCCATCTGGTCCCCGCGGGCGATGACCGCTCCGGCGCTCTCATCCCATGATCTCCCGCGCCGAATACGACCGCCTGGCCCGGCAGGGCTATAACCGGATTCCCCTGCAGACCGAGGTGCTGGCAGATCTGGAAACGCCTGTAAGCGCCTACCTCAAGATGGCGCAGGGGCCGTACAGTTATCTTCTGGAATCCGTGCAGGGCGGCGAGAAGTGGGGCCGTTATTCGATCATCGGCCTGCCGTGCCCCACGGTGGTCCGGGTAACGGGTGATTCGCTGCTGATCGAGCAGGAAGGCGAGGAGATTCACCGTCAGCAGACCGACGATCCCCTGACAGCAATCCAGAGCATTCACCGCCAGTTTAATGTGCCCCAGCTCGATACCCTGCCGCGTTTTAACGGCGGGCTGGTGGGCTACTTCGGTTACGACACGGTGCGCTATATCGAGCCGCATCTGGCGGGGGGCGACCTGCCGGATCCGGTCAGCGCGCCCGATATTATGCTGATGGTCTCCGATGAGCTTCTGGTCTTTGATAACCTGAGCGGTCGCCTGCATATCGTGGTCCACACGGACCCTGAATTGGACGATGCCTATGTCGCGGGCTGCGAGCGGCTCGATCAACTGGTGGAACAGATCTCGAGCCTGTCGATGGGGCACTCGGCGCCGGCCGGGCGACGGGTCCGCGAGAGTGACTTCCGTTCATCGTTTGTCCAAGAGGACTTCGAAGACGCGGTCGAGCGCTGCAAGGAATATATCCAGAGCGGCGATATCTTCCAGGTGGTGCTGTCACAGCGTCTTTCGATCCCGTTTGAAGCCGAGCCCATCACGCTGTACCGGGCGCTGCGCACGGTGAATCCCTCACCCTATATGTATTTTCTGGATCTGGATGATTTCCAGATTGTCGGCTCCTCACCGGAGATTCTGGCGCGCCTCGAAGAGGGCGAGGTCACGGTGCGCCCGATCGCGGGTACCCGCCGCAGGGGCCTAAGCGAAGAAGAAGACCGGCGCCTTGAGGAAGAGTTGATCTCGGACCCCAAAGAACTGGCAGAGCACCTGATGCTGGTGGATCTTGGCCGCAATGACGTCGGCCGGATCGCGGCTACCGGTACCGTCAAGCTGACCTCAAAAATGCAGGTCGAGCGCTATTCGCACGTGATGCATATCGTCTCCAACGTGACAGGAGAGCTCCAGGATGACCTTGACGCCATCGACGTGCTGCGCGCGACCTTCCCGGCAGGCACCGTGTCCGGTGCCCCCAAAGTCCGGGCCATGGAGATCATCGGCGAACTTGAGCCCGTGCGCCGGGGCATCTATTCCGGTGCCGTGGGCTACATCGGATGGAACGGCAATATGGATACCGCCATCGCGATCCGCACCGCCGTTATCGCCGATGGCGAACTGCACATCCAGGCCGGTGCCGGCATCGTGGCGGACTCCATACCCTCGCAGGAATGGCAGGAGACCATGAACAAGGGCCGGGCCATCTTCCGGGCGGTGGCGATGGCGCTCGCCGGCCTCGATCCGGCCGCACTGGAAGACTGAGGCCTCAAGGCCGCATTCCGCCAAACGGGCGGTACGGTCATCTTCTTAAATTCCTCGCGTGGCAGATAAGACCAACGTACTGATTCTTTTCAGCGATGAACATCGCCACGATGCGATGGGCTGTGCCGGGCATGCCCTGGTCAAAACCCCTCACCTCGATCAACTGGCATCCCGGGGCACCCGCTTTACCAAGGCGTACACGCCTTCGCCGATCTGTGTCCCGGCACGGGCGGCGCTCGCCAGCGGGCAGTACGTACACAAAAACCGCTGCTGGTCTAATGCTCAGGCTTATCAGGGCGAGCCTGTCAGCTGGGGCCATCAACTCATGCGCCAGGGCCATCGGGTCGATTCGATCGGCAAGCTGCACTATCGCGGCAGCGACTACGACAACGGTTTTGAAAACGAGATCCTGCCGATGTATATCAAAAACGGCACCGGCTGGATCAAAGGCCTTCTGCGCGACCACGAAGCGGTTCTGGATGTCTCTGCCTATACCTCTGAGATCGGCCCGGGCG
>CAYSMI010000122.1:0-5237 GCA_964432165.1 uncultured Acidiferrobacter sp. | reverse complement strand
GGGCATTGGTCAATGAACCCGCCCATCTGATCCTGGATGAACCTACCAGCGGGCTGGATCTTTCAGCGACCTTTCAGTACTTGCAGACCATGCGTGATCTTATGTGCACGGGTCATACGCTGGTGCTGGTCACCCATCACATCCATGAGATTCCGCCTGAGGTGACCCGTGTGGTCATATTGAACCAGGGCCGCGTCTGGGCCGATGGCATGAAAAGCGAGGTGCTTACTGAAGAGCGCCTCTCGGCGGTTTATGGTGTGGGCGTGCGTCTGGTGGAGTCGTCCGGCTGGTATCAGGCTATGCCTGCCTGAGCCATTACGAGGTCTGCCGGCCGGTCAGTGCGGTTTTTTTCTGCGGGATTTCATCGTAGAGAATGGTGTCTTCGCCGTTATAGACCAGGAAATGCCGGCCCTTTGCCCGGGCCACCATGGTTACGCCAAGATCCTGCGCAAGCTCCAGGCCCATGTGGGTAATGCCCGAGCGCGACACCAGGACGGGGACCCCCATGTGGGCGGCTTTCATTACAATCTCGGATGTCAGGCGCCCTGTGGTGTAGAAAATCTTGTCGTTCCCTCCGATGCCTTCGAGCCACATTTCTCCGGCGATGGTGTCGGTAGCGTTATGCCGACCTACATCTTCGACGAAATAGCGAATCCGCGACCCTTCGCACAGGGCGCACCCATGGACCGCCCCAGCCGCCCGGTAGATCTCGTTATACGAATTAATCGTCTTCAGCAGGGCATAGATGGTCGACTGGCGAATCTCAACCCGTGGCAGGCGTGTGTCATACAGTTTGTCCAGCGTACAGCTGAAGATGGTTCCCTGTCCGCAGCCGCTGGTGACGGTGCGTTTGGAGATTTTTTCATGAAGGTCGACGATGCCACCGCCGTGGGTGGTTGATACATCAACCGTTTCACGGTCCCAGTCAACCCGGACCTTCGCGATTTCGTTGATATCGTCAATCAGCCGCTGATTACGCAGGTATCCAAGAGTCAGTTTTTCGGGGTAGGTGCCAAGCGTCATCAGCGTCACCACCTCGGCGTCGTCGACTTTGATGGTAAGCGGATACTCTCCTGCGATGCTGAGTTCACGCGGATCGCCGAACTCATCCCGGGCGGTGACCGGCCGGGTCGGGTCCAGACCCTCGTCAGAGAGTACTGGCCGATGCATCACATGGGCATTTTCCCTTTCAGCGGACATGGTTTCTCGGTCGTTTTGTTGAGTTGCCAATGGCGACACAGTTATAGTGAACCGATATTGTCCCGCAGGCAAGTGCAAAACCTGATGAAAGACCGTTTTCCCGTTTCTGTGATCATAGAGCGCCGGTCATATCCCGATAAAGCGTGGATGCTGGACAGTTGGTCAGCAGTGGGGGTGTTACCGGCTGAGGCGCAATCTTCTGGTGTGTCCTGTACCAGCATCTACCAGCGCGAAGACAATGAACAGTTCCTGTATCAGGGTTATTGTATCGAACTCTTTGCCGATGATGCCGAGAGCTACTATGCCAACCTGACGGGACGGCAGCCTGGAGTCTTTGTGGTGTGTGAGCAGGAAGAAGAAGACGAGACCTTGCGCCCGCTGCTGGTGACGCTGAGTTATGATGAGATGGCCTCCTATATTGAGGTCGATACCCCGGTGTTTGATCTACCCATCCCGCCACCGGTGTATGAATGGGTTGAAGGTTGGGTGCTCGAGAACTTCCGGCCTGAGAAGAAACACAAAAGGGTTCGCCAGAAGTGGGCAGACGAAACGTGGAAGCCCTTACGCCGTCCTGTGGGACGCTGATCACGCGGGAACCCGCTGAGATTACTTATGGATGACTCAGAGCGAACCTTCCTCAGTCGCTGGTCGCGGCGCAAGGCACTTCGTCAGGAGGAGTTGGATGAGACGACCATCAGCGGGGCTGGGCAGACCGTTTCGGAGGCGCCTGACTCTGCTGAGGATAAAGCGCCGCTGCCGACCGATGAGGATATGCCCCCGATTGAATCCTTGGGTGAGGATGACAACTACGGCGATTTTCTCTCGCCCGAGGTCAGTGAAAAATTGCGCAAGGTAGCTTTGCGCAAACTGTTTCACGGGGCCGGTTTTAACATTCGCGATGGCCTGGATGACTACGACGAGGACTTTACCTTCTTCGAGCCACTGGGTGACATTGTGACGGCGGACATGCGCCATCGTGAGGAGATGCTGGAGCGCAAGGCGCGCGAAGCTGCCGAGGCTGCGGAGAAAGAACAGCAGATTGCGGCAGAAGCGGGGTCGCAGTCCGGGCAAGAGCCAGCAACCCCTGAACCCGGGGAGGATCGCCTGGCCGACCCAGATGGGATGGACAACGAAGACGGGGTTCCCGAGGACAACGTGGCGCTCGAGGATCGCTCGTCGGAGGGGCAAACTCGGGACCGCGAGCCTGTATCAGTTGCTACCATCGTGGAACCGGACTCGAACTCAACAAGGGGAACCGGATGAGCGCAGGTGCCGCCGAGCGCGTTGCGGATTTTCTCGGGTTCGACCTTCCGAATGACTCGGGCGTGCAGCAGGCACGCCTGGCGGCGCTCGCGGCAGGACTTGCAGGCGAGGCAACCCCGACATCACTGGTTTCTTTCAGTTCAAGCGGCGTTCTGGCCATGGTCGGGCCACTGCCCTCGGCGCTTGCGGTTGCCGAGGACCTGAAGGAGGTCGATGCGTGTCTTATTGTGGCGACCGATGGCGGCGACCCGGGCAAAACCGACGTCCGGGAAATTGGGGGCCGGTCCATTCCAATTGTGTATGGAAAGCCGACCGCAATAGCCGGTTTTCTGGGGAAGTTTGAGATCACCATTGTTCGAGATGACAGCGAGATTGATCTCGCCAAAGCCATGGAACTGCCGGGCGGGGCGGTCGATATGGTGCTTGACCTGCTGCGTGAACCCCTTCTCACCGCGGAATTACTGCCTCCCGGATATTTCGCACCACGCGGCGACGGCATAGCCTTGGATGCGGCCTGTCGTTCGATCCAGGGACTCACAGGCCAGTTTGAAAAACCCCAGTATGTCCTTTATGACCCGGATATCTGCGCGCACGGTGCCCGTGGTATCACCGGCTGTCGGCGCTGTCTTGATGTCTGCCCGGCCGATGCACTCAGTACGGCAGGAGAGCGCATCTCGGTGGAGGCGCACCTATGCCAGGGCATGGGCTCGTGTTCATCCGCCTGTCCGACGGGTGCCCTGAGTTATGCGTATCCCAACCGGGTCAATACCCTGAATGGTCTTCGCCGGGTGCTCGCCGAGTTCCGCAAGCAGGGGGAGCCGATCGCTGATGTGGTGTTTTTTGGAGGTGAGGCAAACGCTCCAAGCCTCAGCAACTGTTTGCAGCATCTTCCGGATCATGTAATCCCCTGGAAAAGCGAAGAGGTGGGAAACACCGGCCCGGAAGTCTGGCTCTCGGCCATTGCCTATGGCGCACGATCGATTACGGTCGTGACGGTTCCTGAGACACCACAGAGTGTGCTTGCGTCAGCCGACCGGCAGGTGCGCGAAGTCAACGCAGTATTGACGGGCCTGGGCTGGCCGAGCGAAACGGTCAGGGTGATCGCTGTGGAGGAGGATGCTGTTCCCAACTGGACGAACCCTGGCGCCAATCAGGACGTTTTAGCTGCATTCAAGCCCGCAACCTACGCCGGGATCGAGAATAAGCGTACGGTGCTTCGGGCAGCGATTGATCATCTGGTCGCGCAGGCGGGCGATGCGCCGGCTGAGATTTCACTGCCGGCTGGAACGCCGTTCGGGGAAGTTCATGTTGATACTGAGAAATGCACCCTGTGTATGGGTTGCGTTGCTGTCTGTCCCGCTGGCGCGATTCTCGACAATAAAGATCGCCCCTGCCTTTCGTTCATCGAATGGAATTGCGTGCAGTGCGGCCTTTGTGAGAATACCTGTCCGGAAAAGGCGATCAGTCTCAATGCACGGTTGCTGACCGACAGCAACATCCGGATGGAGCGCAGGGTCCTGAACGAGGAGGAGCCGTTCAAGTGCCTCGGCTGCGGTAAACCCTTTACAACCCAGAGCATGATCCAGAAGATGGAAGAAAAACTGGCGGGCCACCGGATGTTTGAGGGCGACAAAATGCGCCGTCTCAAACTGTGTGAAGACTGCCGGGTGAAGGAAATGTTCGAAGCCTGAGCCGCAGCGGTTCAGCGTGAGGCACAGGCATCCGATTGAATTTACGATTGTTATTAACGATTTAAGCGATGCTTCTGCCGTTCTTTCCGCCAAAGAAATATACGATCTCTTGAGGGTTGAATTTCACACCGGATAAGCGCAAGATTACCGCTAGCCTGTTTATGGTTTGGATAAATTCGCTTTATCAGGAATGCACCTCGGCGATTTCAGAGTTGGCACGATAGGCGATGGAACGAACAACGGCGAACAAGAGAAAGATAAGTCGGACCGGAGGTAAGAGGAAACAGTTTGGCAAACAATAATGATGCCCTAGCAGTATCCCCACCGCGATCCGTGGTCTCTGAAGAAGAGCAGGCGCGGGCAGGCGTCTATGCGTTGCTCGGATCCGTGCTTGCGCAGCCCTGTTCGGAAGAGGTGCTGGATTTTCTAGGTTCGATCTCTTTGGACGAGTCTGCGTCTGATGCCGAACTTCCCTGGGACAAAATTCAAAGCGAAATTGTCAGCGCTGATCTTGAGGAACTGGCTCACGAATACCATGCTCTCTTCGTTGGCCTTGGGCGTGGCGAATTGCTGCCTTACGGATCGGTTTATCTGACCGGGTTTTTGCAAGAGAAGCCGTTGGCAGACCTTCGAACAGACCTTCAACGACTCGGATTTGAGGTCACCGAAACCACACACGAACCCGAGGATCATGCTGGTGCGCTCTGCGAAGTGATGGGCATCATGGCGGGATCCCCGGACGAATTTTCCCACGAGACCCAGAAGGTGTTTTTCTCCCAGCACATGGGTTCGTGGATGACAGAATTCTTCGACGATCTGATCAAAGCCCGCGACAGCGGGTTTTATCGGGCGGTCGGCGAATTTGGCCACGCCTTTATCGCGATCGAAAAGCAGTATTTCGCGATGGAGGTGTAGCCGTTAGTACGTTGTCGGAACTTAATCAACTCTTCCACAGCGAGGTAAGAAGCATGAGTAAGAAACAATCACCGAAGGAACAAAACGTCTCAGGAAGACGCGCATTCCTCAAGGGGGCAGCGGTTGCAGGTGGAGCTGCTGCGTTGGCTTCTGGCCAAAGAGCGGTAG
>CAYSMI010000121.1:0-5289 GCA_964432165.1 uncultured Acidiferrobacter sp. | reverse complement strand
CATTTTGTCGGTTGGTACATAGAGCAAATGGCGATTCAGAAAGGGTGTGGAATTCAGGTGCGGGAAAGCGACGGTTAAGACTACCGATGACTCGCATTGGCTAGTCTGAGTTTTCGAAAAGAGCTTGAGGCCCCGCTTTGGCGGGGTCTCATCAATCCATTGGCCAGCGAAACTCGCGATCGATACCTGCCATCTTGACCCCCGTGAATGCGGAGGCCTCAAATGACAAAGCGCGAAGATCTTCAATCTCCAGATTGCGCACGCTTGATTTGCCGCAGGATTTGGCGAGGGTGGTGATCTCCATCGTCATCGCCGTCAGATAGCGCGCTATTCGTTCGGCACCCGCCGCCACATCCATACGTTTCTCCAGATCGGGGTCCTGGGTCGTCACGCCAACAGGACACAGACCCGTGTGGCAGTGGTGACAAGCCCCCGGCGAGGTGCCGAGGCGCCGGTAGTCCTCTTCATAGCGCGGCGAATTGCAGCCGAGCGCCATCAACGCAGCGCTGGCAATCATCACCGCATCTGCACCCAATGCAAGGCACTTGGCTGCGTCAACACCGGAGCGGATGCCGCCTGCAGCCACCAGGGCTACCTTGCCGCTCATACCGCACTCGTCAAGCGCTTCGCGGGCAGCCGGGATGGCGGTCATACAGGGGATTCCGGTGTGGTTCAGCAGCAGTTCGGGAGACGCGCCGGTGCCGGCTTCGGCGCCATCCACCACGATCACATCGGCGCCGGCTTTAGCGGCAATAGCGACATCGAAACGGGGGCGGGTCGCGCCCATCTTGACGATGATCGGCACCTGGTAGTCTGTCGCGATACGCAATTCCTCTATCTTGACGGCGAGATCGTCGGCACCGAGAAAGTCCGGGTGGCGAACGGTTGACCGTTGATCGACACCTTCCGGCAGGGTACGCATCTGCGATACCCGGGGCGAGACTTTCATGCCGAGCAGCAGTCCTCCGGTGCCGGGCTTTGCACCTTGGCCCATCAGTACTTCCAGGCCGTCCGCGCGCCGCAGATGGTCAAGATCGAGGCCATAGCGTGCCGGGGTTATCTGGTAGACCAGCTGCCGGCTCGCGGCGCGCTCTTCTTCGAGCATGCCACCTTCGCCGGTGCAGGTCATGGTGCCGACTTTGGAGGCTCCGTGACCGAGGGCTTCCTTGGCGCTGGCAGACAACGCACCGAAAGACATTGAGGCGATATAGATGGGGATCTTGAGTTCGATCGGCCGTTCGACCAGACCCGAACCGCCACCCAGGACCACAGTCGTGTCGCAGCTTTCCCGATAACCCTCCAAAGGCAGACGCGTCATGGACGCCGGTACGAAGGTTAGGTCATCAAAGGTCGGCATACGCTTGTTGAACGTGTTGTAGCCACGTACCTGATAGCGCCCCAGTTGGGCCAGCGCGTGCACCTCGGCAATCGCGTCCGGCGTCCAGCGTGTAGAGCCGCCTTTATCGTAGGAAGAGGGTACCCCGGGCGGTCGGTCAGAGATTGCGCCATCGTTGAACTTGACGGCTTCCTCCGAAGGCATCTCGAACGGATATGTATAGGGTTTGGTCAGATCATCAGCCATGCGTTCGCATCCCGACTTTCGAAGTACCAAAGGCGTTGGCTGGATATGACCTTGCGCCAGTCATGGGCACTGTCGTCCAGGCCGTATCCCGCCAACAGTTGTTCAACGGAGGCCGCTTCCTCAGGCGCCGGTTCGACCACTTGGGTATCTACTCCAAGGGACTCGATGTCCCCCAGCACCCACACCTGACCGTTCCACAGCGCATCGGCGCAAGACGCACTGGCGCCGCCGAGGGCGATGATACGGCCGGCATGGGCCATGAACCCTGACTGATAGCCGAGTTTGCCTTCAACGATAATGTCACCACCTTTCATTGCCGCCCCGGCGCGTGGTCCGCAATCCCCTCTTACATGAATGGTGCCTCCCAGCATGGAGGCGCCGACCGACATGCCCGAATATCCATTGACCGTAATGTGACCGGATGCCATGGCCTCGCCGGTACCCCAGCCCGCATTGCGCTCAATCTCTATAGTCGCACCGTTATTCAGCCCGCCGCAGTAATAACCCACGCTACCCTCGAAGCGAACCTGAGCGCTGGCCGGTAGTCCGATGCCGAGGTTATGCCTGGACAGGGTATCCTGTACGCGCACCAAATGACCGTCAGCTACGGCGGTCTGGATTTCCTGGTTGATGGTGCGGATCGGCCGGTCGCCGACAGTAATAGCAACTTCACTCATGCGGCCGCCGCATGGGGTCCAACCGCCCAGATTTGCGTAAGCGAAGGGCCATCGTAGTTGACGACATGGCACTCGTCGCGCACAACCCGGCGCACCGCCTGCTCTTCGGTCGCGGCCGCCAGTTCACCGCCGTCTTCCACCGTGACCAAGGGCTTCATAGCGAAGCGGTCCTTGGCGAACCCAATGCCTTGGATATCACTGATCATGAAGGTGAATACGCCGTCGATGGCGCTGATGGATTTATTGAGCGCTTCCTCCCGGCTGAGCCCCTTGCTCATTTGGTCCGAAACCCATACCGCAATCAGTTCACTGTCGTTCTCGGTCATGAAGCGGTAACCCTGCTGCTGCAGGCGCTTACGCCACGTGTAGTAATCGGTGATCTGACCGTTGTGCACGATGGCGACATCAGGAAAAGGCCGCGCCCAAAACGGATGACTGGCAGTCGGCAGTACCGACGACTCGGTGGCGAGTCGCGCGTGACCCAGGCCATGAGTTCCCACCAACTCGCGTACGCCATGTTTGTCCGCGACCATCTGCGCATCACCGACATCCTTGATGATCTCCAGCGATTTGCCCAGAGACTGAACTTCGATCCGGTCGGATATGAGATCCGCGTCGTGAATCCAGCGCACCAGATCGGTCGGCTCGCTGATCAGCATACTTACTGAGTAGTGGCAGTCTGGGGAGTCGTCGATAACAGGCTCTGAAAGATAGTCGGCACCGTGGGCGCGCAGTATGTGCGCAAATTCATCCAGATCGCTGTCGAGATGGGGCCTCGAAAATCCGATCAGCCGGAGTTTGTAGCCGCTCTCGCACAACTCGGAATAAATCGCAAATCCGGTGGAGTCAGCACCGCGATGTGCTTGGGCATCCATCAGTTCGACAAGATCGTTGCCGACCGCGCCATAACCACGCAGGATTCTGCCCGCGATACCACACATGGCCGCCTGTCCTCCGCTGCTATGGTCTCAATATCAAGGCATTGTAGGAGGGATTGCGAGCAAGGGGAAGTTGGGATTTGTAGAATCTCATACATCGCAAACAAAGAGCCTAGCTATCCCGAGGTCCATTTCATATGAACGACGGCATGATGAGTGTTGAGCAACTGTCACAGGGCGTGAAGGAGGGCAGTATCGATACGGTGCTGGCCTGCCAGATTGATATGCAGGGGCGCTTAATGGGTAAGCGCTTTCAGGCCGAGTTTTTTCTCGAAAGCGCCATTGACGAAACCCACAGCTGCAATTACTTGCAGGCCACGGATATGGAAATGGAAACCGTGGAGGGCTACAAGGCCACCAGCTGGGAAGCAGGTTACGGTGACTACGTCATGAAGCCTGATCTCGCCACGCTGCGCAGGCTGCCCTGGCTGGAGGGAACGGCTTTGGTACTCTGTGATGTGCTTGATCACCATACCCATGAAGATGTGCCGCATTCTCCCCGAGCCGTTCTGAGAAAACAGGTACGGCGCCTGGCGGATATAGGCTTCAAGGCTGTTATGGCAACCGAACTTGAGTTTTATCTGTTCGATGACAGTTTTCAATCAGCGTACAAGAGCGGCTACCGAGGCTTGACGACGGCCAGTCATTACAACGAGGACTATCACATATTCCAGACCACCAAGGAGGAAGAGGTCATGCGGGCCATACGTATTGGCCTGCAGGGGGCTGGAGTCCCGGTCGAGAACAGTAAGGGGGAGGCCTGTGCCGGCCAAGAAGAGATCAACGTTCGCTATGCCGAGGCTCTGGACATGGCGGATCGTCATGTCATTGTAAAGAACGCGTGTAAGGAGATCGCGTGGCAGAAAGGTCGCTCTGTGACCTTTATGGCGAAGTGGGACTACGATCATGCCGGCAACTCGAGCCACATACATCAGTCGCTCAGAAGCCTTGATGACAGCCCTGTTTTCTATGATCCGGCCGCAGAGCACGGTATGTCGGAGACCATGCGCCACTATCTCGCTGGACTGCTTGGTCATGCCGATGAGATTACGTATTTCTTGGCACCCTACATTAACTCTTACAAGCGATTTCAGGCTGGCACCTTCGCGCCCACGAAAGCGGTCTGGAGCCTGGATAACCGTACCGCCGGCTATCGCGTGTGCGCCGGGGAGACATCAAATGTACGGATTGAATGCCGGGTCGGTGGTGCCGACCTTAATCCCTACCTGGCACTGGCGTCACAAATCGCCGCCGGGCTGGCCGGTATTGAAAACAAAGCGAATCTTGAAAGTGCATTTGTCGGTGATGCTTACGGCGGTCAGGGCCGCTATATTCCCGCCACCCTGCGGGATGCAACCCGGGCATTGGACGAATCGCAAATGCTTCGCCGCGCGTTTGGCAGTGACGTCATCGATCACTATGTGCACGCGGCGCGCTATGAACAATTCGAATACGACCGACGGGTAACGGACTGGGAAATCTTCCGCGGCTTCGAGCGGGCCTGAACAGCGAGGTTTTATCTGGTTCAAGTTCCAGAAGGAGGTTAGGGAACATGATCCTCTGGTATATAAAGTGTCTTTGTCGTTCTCGCCGTCTTTTACCGATTTCTTCGATAACCAGTCCCGTGCGCCTCTAATCTCGCATCACATAAGTCAGTATTTGAACAACTTGGTCTGGCGTCTTTGCCCAGGCCATCGCCGCGGCGTCGACTTCTTTGAGTGCATGGACAATATCCTCGTCATGAAGCGTTATGTAAGGTTTTCCCTTTGCTGCGCAAAATCCTGCATCAAAAGCGGCATTCCATTGCTTGAACTTCTCTCCAAAACGGATGATCGCGAGATCACAATTCTCTAGATGGGTCTTAGTTCGTATTGCGTTAACTTTTGACGATTTGTGGTCCCGCCAAAAGGCATCTTGCTCAACGCCGAGCAAATCACCCGCGGCATCACTGGCCTCGTGGTCAGTCACGGCTGAGGTGAACGTTACCGGTAGATCTTCGGCCTTAGCTCCGTCGATCAGTTGCTGACGCCAATCCGAGTGAATCTCACCCGATAAATAGATTTTCCAGATCATAAAATTCCTCATTGAAATT
>CAYSMI010000120.1:0-5361 GCA_964432165.1 uncultured Acidiferrobacter sp. | reverse complement strand
GCAAAGTTGATCAACGTGCCTTCATTTCTGATGTATCAGGATGTTCAGATTGAATTACCCGATCTCGGGTCGCTGAAAGTGGATATCGCCTATGGTGGAAACTTTTATCCGATCATCGAGCACCAAGAACACTTCAACGACATCAATGACTTTGATGCGCCGTCATTGATCCAGATGGGCATCCGTTTGCGAGAGGCAATCGAAGATGCCTGCGACATTACTCATCCCCTCGACGCCAGTATCTCAGGCTTGCGACATTGTATGTGGACCGGTGAGCCGATGGATATGAGCAGTGATGCCCGCGGTTGTGTCATCGCAGGTGAGATGATCGACCGCTCGCCATGCGGAACTGGAACGTCAGCGCGTCTTGCACAGCGGGTGGCCAAGGGGCTCCTGGATATCGGTGCACCGTTTGTACATGAAAGTTATATCGGCAGCGTATTTACGGGTACTGCAGAGGAAAAAACAATGGTGGGCGAATATGACGCCATCATTCCAGGAATCTCGGGTTCTGCCTTTATCACAGGACTCAACACCATCTATGTCGATTCCAATGACCCGTTTCCGGAAGGCTTTGTGATTTAACTATCTGGCTCTCGTTTCCCGAAGTATGGAAAACCACTGCAAATGCCGATTGCCTTAAGTCGGCGCTTACATCCGCTTAGGTATGTGTCTTGAGGTAACAGCGGCGGCCATCATCCAGACAGCACCGCCCGCAAAGACCACCGGCAGGGAAAAGAATTTAAGCAACACTGCAAATATCCCGGGGACAGCCAGGTTGGCGGCATCACGATAAGTCTGGTAAACCCCGGCCATCTCGGTTCGTTCACTTGATCGCACTGCGCGCAAAAACAACACGTGGCCTGAGCCATCCAGCATCGTTGCACCAAGAGCTGCCAGGATCAACAGGGTAACCGCAATCGTTGGAGAGCCCGCGAAGATAAAGACAGCAGTCGTCACAAGGCTCGTCATCAGGAATCCTGTGCGCATCAGAAACCTCAGGGAGTAGCGTCGTGCGACCCAGCCCCAAAACGGCACCGTCAGTGTCCACGCGGAACCAATAGAGACAATTGCGGAGCCCCATAGTTCGCCCAACCCTGAGTGAACGGCATAGATGGGCGTATAAATGATAAAGAGTTGCCACCAGCCTGATCTTGCCAGCGTCAGAATCCAGGCGAGCCGCAGTCGGGGTTGATCCAGAAACCGTTTGATGTTTCGAATCAGATTAGAAGCGGTTCTTGTCCTACGTATTTCCAGTCGATGCAGGCCAAGGCCACGGAAATAAATCAGAGTCAGGATGACACCCGCTATGGCAACGGTATAGGGCAACCAATCTGCGTAAGTCGATTGTAGATAGACGCCCAGCCAGGGACCGATGGACAGAGCAACGACCGCCGCGACCATCCGCCAGGGTTCAAACTTGGATAATTGGTTCCTTGGAATTCGCTGCATCACATAGAGATTCAGAATGACCTCCATGGAAGTGATTCCGAATATGTGAAGTACCATTCCGGCAGAGAAAGCCCACAGGTCATTGCTGAAAAGCAGCAGGATAGAGGCTGTCATCATCAAAAGGCTGACCAGAAACCCGACATGCAGACTGATGCGGCGAAGTGCCGAATAAACACCCAGACTGATACCGATGCCGCAGATGCTGACGATGAAAAACAGTACGCTGACATGTTGCGCACTACCTAGAAGAGAAAGCGCCTTAAGTGGGAGTATCGATAACAGCACCGCCCGGGCGGCCGTCGCCACAAAAAAGAATCCCGCAAAGGGAAGATACCTGAGGGAGGCGTCTTGGGTCACGGGCATTCCATATCCCGGCGCGGACGTTGTCCGGTCAGGTTACAGGCCGTCAGAAAAGGTTTGACCCATTTCATAAGCTTCTTGGATCATCTGGGCAGGGCGTTCTCCGCCGTCCGTGGAGTGATGCAGGTAGGCAAAACGTCCATCTGCGATCCCGCAATAATTGAAGATGCCGGTTACGATCTGGGTTTCGATTGCGGTATCGTAGCCGCGCTTGGCATAAGTCGGTCCATCGGAGGCGGAAAGCCCGATAGCAAGCGCGCGTTTGTGTTTCAGGAATTTCGAGCCGTAGGCGACGTCCTTGTTCCAGACCCGGTCAATCCATCCTTTCAGGATTGCCGGGAACGACCACCACCAGATGGGAAAGACGAGAATGATGCCCTCGTTGCGCTCCAGTCGTGCGATCTCTAACTGAACCTCGGGGGAGTAGGCTTTGTCGCTGCTTCCCGAGTCGGGTTCATCGGGTGGCATGATCAGTGGGTCAAAGCCTTCACTGTAGAGATCTGCCAGTTCTGCTTCATGGCCTGCTGACCCAAGGCCGCTGATCACCGCATCCGCGATCTGACCGGTCAATGAATCCCGCCTCGGATGGGCCATAACGACAAGAATCTTCATTCTGTTTCTCTTGGTCTTTAAGTCGTGTCTCAATATAAAGGCCGGATTTAGACTTTTCCAGTTATCATTCTTCAGACCAGAAAATAATTTGGCGCTCTGCGCTTCATTTGATTCCAGGGCCAAGCCGCCATGAAACCTCCAACCGTTATCCTCCACACCGACAATCCGGATGCGTCGAAGAAAATACTCTATAAGACCCACCCTGATCTTTCTGTATGGACCTGCAGTACCTACGACGGCTTGGCCGGTCTGATCAATGAGACCCAGGCTGAGGTTGTTTACTCAGTGCGTTTTCAGGGAACTCCGGGGTTTCCAAGGCAGCCGCTGGTGAACTCTGAAAGTGTACGTTGGGTTTCGGTAGCAGGGTCCGGCACGGATCATCTGGCACCGTGGGACGGAAGTCACGTCACGGTGACCAATGCCGCCGGTGTTTCGGCAGAGATGATGTCGCAGTATGTCCTTGGAGTAATGCTGCATTTCTCTTTGGGATTTCCAACATACCGCGCTGCTCAGGCCCGCCAGGAGTGGTTGATGGGAGAAGTCGAACCCATCGACGGGAAGACGGTACTGATACTGGGTTTGGGGAACACAGGTCAGGCCGTTGCCGCACGTTCAAAGCTAATGGGTCTCGAAACACTCGGGGTCAGGGCTAACCCGAAAGACACGCCACACGTCGATGAAGTGCACAGCCTGGATGCTCTTGACGATTTATGGGAACGCGCGGATTTTCTCGTGGTCTGCGTACCGCTGCTTGAAAGCACGCGGGATCTTGTGAGCAAAACAGCCTTTGAGCGGCTAAAGCCTTCCACTGTCGTCATCGATATTTCTCGAGGCGGCGTTGTCGATGAAGCAGCGTTGATTTCGGCGCTCGATACCGGTGCGCTCCGGGGAGCAGGTCTGGATGTCTTCAGTACCGAGCCGTTGGCAAAAGGACACAGGCTCTGGGATTATGAAAATGTTATCGTTACACCGCATTGCTCTGCGGTCTATGCCGGATGGGACCTTAAATCGGTAGAGATGTTTTCAGACAATCTCACGCGATATCGTGAGGGCCAAACGCTTTCAAATATCGTTGACCCTGCCCGGGGTTACTGAATTACCCGATTCGATTAAGGGGTTTTCAGGGCTTCAAACAGTTGTCCCGGGGTGTTGTCATGTTGCTCCAGCCTCAGGGCACGCATCAGGCAGAACATCATGGCCTGGTTCGAGGTGATCACCGGTTTTCCCGTTAGAGATTCAATCCGCTCGACGACTTCTACCGAGCGCATATCAGTGCAACTCAGGACCAGTGCCTCGGCTTCAGGGTGATCCGCACGGCAGGCAAGTTCGGTCACTTCATCTGGGCTGAGCGCGCCTTGCCCGTAGTTGCCAAGTTCACGGCCAATGTCGACACATTCAACAGTCGTGATCTGGCGGCTTTTGAGAAAGCGGGTGGCGAGCCGGTTTATCTCGCCGACATAAGGTGAAGCAAAGCCGACCCGGGTGATATCGAGTGCATTCAGTGCTTCGATCAGGCAGCCCGCAGCTGTGAGGGACAGAGCGTTCGAATCCGCCTTGATTCTGTTGGCGAGATCCTTGTCGAAATCGGAACCGTGTGTCAGGGTGGCAGAAGTGCAGCCATAAAGCACAACATCCGGCCGGACTCCGCAGATCAGTCGAATGTCTTCGCTGATATCTGAGGCGCCGAGACCCGCCATTTGTGCGGCTCCCGGAATCTCGTCTGCGTCATAGTTGCCCAGTCGATGAAAGTGCAGTGTTGCCCCCGGGGGGCGCATCATCATCATGTCGGGCTCCAGATTGGTGTTGGTGAATGGCACCAGGACACCGATTCGAGCCCCCCCGCGGTCCTCGGGACTCATTGCAATACCTCCTTTAAAACCTTTAGGCAGCGATCCATGATGTTTTGTTCGCAGATCGTCGCCCTAAGACAGTCAGCGAGGCCGTAGGGACCCATGCCTCTTAAGGCAAGTTTATTGGCCCGCAGCTGCCTGTCTGCCTCCGCCGAAATTTCAGTAGAGGCGAAACGGATCAACACAAAATTCGTGTGACTCTCAGGTACCGTAAGACCCATTGCGCGGCACTCATCGGAGAAATACTCGCGTATGTCTATTGTCCGGTGCACGATAGAGCGCATGTGTGGCTGGTCGCGCATGGCGGCAGCAGCCATCATCTGGGCGGGAACCGAGATATTGTTCGGGCTCAGAACCTTGCGCACCTGCGCGGCGACGTCCTTGGGGAAATAACCCCATCCGACCCGGACACCTGCGAGCCCATAGGCCTTTGAGAAACTGCGTGTCACCACGGTATCACCCCGATCACCCAGCGCAAAGGTTTCGCCAGGATCGTTGTGGTCATCGGCAAATTCTCCATAAGCCTGGTCAATGACCAACAGTACATCTTCTGAAAGGGCCTGCCGTAGCCTGAGAATCTCGTCATAGCTGATCATCGTGCCGGTCGGGTTACCCGGATTACAGACGAAGACGATCTTCGTCGCAGGCGTTACTGTGCCGAGAATTTCATCTACACAGACCGTGCAATCGATTTCTTTCGCTTGAAGATACCGAGCATCCGTCAGCGAAGCGGCGGTGCGGACATAGCCGTAACCATATTGCGTGCCGACGACCTCATCACCGGTACCAGCAAAAGTGCGGATGATGCAGTTGATGATTTCCATCGACCCCGCACCGCAGAGGATGCGTTTGGAATCAAGGCCATGGACATCGCTGATTGCCGATCGCAGTTCAGACCACTGGGTATCCGGGTAGCGCTCGGGAGTTGCGCAGGCGGCCTGCCCGGCGCTGATCGCCCTTGGACTTGCCCCAAATGCGCTTTCATTCTGCGCAAGAGAGATGAGATCCGCTTCGCCAAGGTCGGCGAGAGCGTAGCCGGCAATACGGTCAAGGTGGGATCGGGCACTGATCATAAATTCATACCATA
>CAYSMI010000119.1:0-5386 GCA_964432165.1 uncultured Acidiferrobacter sp. | reverse complement strand
CCCCCCAGCACTTCATCGAGTTTGTACAGCGTCAGGTTGATGCGGTGATCGGTGACCCGTCCCTGTGGAAAGTTGTAGGTTCGGATGCGCTGAGACCGGTCGCCGCTGCCGACCAGGTTGCGCCGGTTCTGGGCTTCTTCCTTTTTCTGTTCACTGATCTTCGCTTCCAGCAGGCGCGATCGCAGGATCGACATCGCACGGGCTTTGTTTTTGTGCTGCGACCGCTCGTCCTGGCACTCGACCACAACGCCGGTCGGCAGGTGGGTCAGGCGTACTGCCGAGTCGGTCCGGTTGACGTGCTGTCCGCCGGCGCCTGAGGCACGGAAAGTATCTACCCGGAGTTCCGTTGGATTGATTTCCACATCGCCAATCTCATCGGCCTCGGGCATGACCGCCACCGTGCACGCTGAGGTGTGGATCCGGCCCTGGGCTTCGGTTTCGGGCACGCGCTGCACCCGATGTGCGCCGGACTCAAATTTGAGTCGTGAATAAGCGCCACGTCCGGCCACCCGGCTGATCACCTCTTTGTAGCCGCCGTGTTCGCCAGGGCTCTGGCTCATGATCTCTATCTGCCAGCCGCGTTTTTCGGCATACAGGGTATACATCCGGAACAGGTCACCGGCAAAGAGCGCTGCCTCGTCACCACCGGTGCCGGCCCGGACTTCAAGAAAGATGTTCCGCTGGTCGTTGGGGTCTTTCGGAATCAGCAGCTTGCGCAGAGTCTGGACATTTTCCTCAAGCTTGAACTGAAGGCGCGGCATTTCATCATTGGCGAGCCGCCGGATCGCGGGGTCGTTATCTTCGGCCATCTCGCGGGTCTCTGACATCTCCGCATCGAGTGCCTGGTAGTGCTCAAAATGGTCAACCACCGGACTGATGTCAGCGAGTTCGATAGACAGGTCGCGAAAGACATTCTGGTCGCCGATCACCCCGGGGTCTGCCAGCAGGGCGTTGATTTCTTCCCGACGCTCAAGCAGATGCTCAAGCTTGGCCCGCATCTGGGAATTCATGGTTATGGCTTGAGCTTGAACAGCCGGCGTGTGCTGCTGATCAGGCCGGCGTTGCCCTCCTGGCTCGCCTGCTTGAGCGCCTGGCTGGGGGCGTGGGAAAACTTGCGTGACAGATTCCGGGAGAAGTGCTCGAGAACCTGTTCGGGGTCTTCGCCGCTGGCAAGCCGGCGTTTGGCGTCAGCGAGTTCCGCTTCGCGCAGCATTTCGACCTGGTCGCGCAGAGAACGGATCGTCGGTACCGAGTCCAGTGAGCGCATCCAGTGCATGAACCGCACAACCTGCAAGTCAATGATTTTTTCGGCCTCAACGGCTGCTTCCTGGCGGGAAGCCTGGTTCTCGACAACCACTTTGTGCAGATCGTCGACGGTATAAAGGAAGACGTCCTCCAGTTCGTCCACCTGTGCTTCGATGTCACGCGGTACCGCGAGGTCGATGAGAAACATCGGCCGGTGACGGCGCTGGCGCAATGCCGCTTCGACGGAGCCTTTGCCGAGAATCGGCAGCGTGCTGGCCGTTGAGGCAACGACAATATCAGCCTCGTGCAAGCGTTCGGGCATCTCCGACAGGGATATGGCCTCACTGCCCAGCTGTTCTGTCAGGGCCTGGGCCCGTTCGATGGAGCGGTTGGCCACGATAATATGACGCACTTCATTCTGCTTGAGATGACGCGCGACGAGCTCGATCGTCTCGCCCGCACCGATCAAGAGCACGGTCTGCTCGTTCAGGCTTGAAAAAATGCGCTTGGCGAGATCGACTGCCGCAAAAGCCACCGATACCGCGCTTGCTCCGATCGCGGTATCAGTACGTATTTGTTTTGCCACCGAGAAGGTGTGCTGAAAGAGCCGGTTCAGTATCTTGCCCGTGGTTCCAGCCTGATGGGCGACTGAAAAGGCCGATTTCATCTGGCCGAGAATCTGCGGTTCGCCGAGCACCATCGAGTCAAGACCTGAGGCAACACGAAAGGCATGCTGCACTGCCTGCTCTCCGGGGAGCGCATAGGTCGAGCCGTCGAGCGCTTCTACGGGCAGATCGCCGTAGTGGCGCAGCCAGTCAAGCACCGGCGCGCTGGCAGCGTTTTGCTGGCGGCAGTAGATCTCGGTGCGGTTGCAGGTCGACAGAATCGTTGCTTCGGCAACCTCGGATGACGAAGTCAGTGAGCGCACGGCATCCGGCAACTGCTCCGGCGAGAACGCGGTGCGTTCCCGCAGGTCGACAGCGGCTGTGCGATGATTGAGCCCTAGGGCAAGAAGATGCATCGAATCAATATTTTATGCATTTTTCTGCCGATTTTCACCGGATCCGACGCAATCGCAGGCCGGCGGCAGATGGTTGTGCGGCAATGCTGATGCCTTGGGGTGTCACTCACCACGGCGACAGCGATTCTGCTATTCTGAGACAGTTGACCTCGGATGTCTCTGGAATGTGGTTTTCGTGAAAAAACTCGGCGTTTTATCCTTCTTTGCGCTTTTGCCCGTCCTGCTACTCGCCGGCTGTGTCGGTGTTGCGTCCAAACCTGGTGACAGTGCTGACGGCACGCAGGAGAAGCTGGTCGTTGCGGGGCTTTCCCAGGATCTCATCTATGAATATCTCCTGGGCGACATAGCGGCAAGACGCGGTGACCCGGTGACTGCCGCCGGTGCCATGACCCGGGCGGCCGAACTTTCGTCGAATCTCGAGATTACCCTGCGGGCATTCTCGATGTCGATGGAAGCCGGACGGTATGAGCAGGCACTTGAGCTCAGTGAGCTGCTGGCCTCTATCGATTCGGATTATCCGGGTGAAAGGGCATTGGCGTTACGTCTTCAGGCGCTGATGGCACTGGATCGGGAAGAGGATGTCTTCCATACATTGGTCGCGCTGATCGATACGCTGCCTGATCAGGCAGAACTGCCGCAGTACATCGCCCAGACTCTGGGACGGACACCGGAGCCTGGCCGGTGGCTTGCGCTGATTGAGCGCGTTGCAATCCACTTTGAAGATAATCCCTGGACGCAGTTGTCTGCCGGTTGGCTGGCCTACCGTGCCGATGACGGGGATCGCGCACAGGCTGCGCTCGACCGTGCGCTGGTGCTCAAACCCGGATGGGAAGAAGTCGCGCTGCTCAAGTTTTCCCATCTGAGGCAAAATGACGACCACGGCCCCGTCGCGGCTTTTGCAATCGATTTTCTTGATCGTTACCCGGACCGTGTGCGACTGCGCCTCGCCTATGGCAGGCTGCTCGCGGAGTGGAATGACAACCTGGCTGCCCTGAGCCAGTTTGAGAAACTGCTCGAGTTCGATCCACGGAATATTGATGCCCTGTATGCTGCCGGGATCCTGAGCCAGGGTCTTGCCTTTCTCGATCAGGCGAAGACGTATTTCGAAACGCTCCTTGAGCATTATCCACAGGAAGATCGCAGTCGCCTTTACCTAGGCCAGATATTGAGCGAGCAGGGCGAGTATGATGACGCGCTCGACCTGTTGCGAGAGATCGTGTCTGCTGACTTGTACTTTGATGTGCAGATCCGGGTCGGATTCGTACTTGCAGACGCCGGCCGCATTGAGGAAGCTCTTCGGCATCTCGCCGATGTCACCCCCAAATCCCAGGACGAGCAGGTGCGGATCTACCTCGCTCGTGAGCAGGTGCTGCGTGACAGCGGGCAGCCCGAACAGGCGCTGGAACTGCTGAGTGCAGCGCTGATCGACATACCGGATCATCCGGATCTTTTGTATGCCCGGGGACTGGTGACCGCAATCATGGACCGCGTGGCAGAGCACGAGCGGGACATGCGGCGTCTTATTGAAATCGATCCCGAGAATGCCCACGCCTACAACGCGCTGGGGTATACCCTGGCAGACAAGACGGATCGACTGGCCGAAGCTCTGGAACTGATCGAAAAGGCGCTGACACTGTTGCCGGGTGATCCCTTTATCCTGGACAGTCTGGGCTGGGTGCATTACCGGCGGGGTGATCTTGATCTTGCGCTTGAGTACCTTCGGCTCGCCATGGACCAGCGGCCGGATGCCGAGATCGCGGCCCATCTGGGCGAGGTGCTGTGGCAGCTGGGCGATAAGGACCAGGCTATTGCGGCCTGGCAGGACGGCAAGCAGGCAGATCCCGACAATCCGGTACTCAAGGATACGATGCGGAAATTCGGTCAGTGACCGTTCGGGGGTTCGCCGTTGCCGTGGCGTCCTTGACCGTCGTCGGGTGTGCGAGTGTTGCGCCAAAGCCCACGGTGGTTGAGAGCGAGGCACAAATAAAGTGGCAACATCATCACGCTCAGGTCGCCAGAGTGGATCAGTGGGATCTTTCCGGACGGATCGGGGTGCGCACCACTGATACGGGGGCCAGCGCCAACCTGCGCTGGACATTCGACAATGGCCGTGACCGGATCGATCTTTTCGGTCCTTTCGGCGGTGGCAGAATCCGCCTGGATATCGACCCGGATGGCGCCCGTCTGCGTGACGGTACAGGCCGGGAGTTCTTTGCCGCGAGCGCGAGTGAAGTGCTTTTCAAAGCCACAGGCTGGCACGTTCCGCTGGAGGTGCTGGGTTTCTGGGTGCGCGGCGTGCCGGCACCCGGCGAGCACGGTATGGAAATTGACGACACCGGCAGACTGACCTCCCTCAGCCAGCAGGGCTGGAATATCACTTTTCGTGAATACGCCCCGCATAGGGAAGTCTCACTTCCCCGCAAGATCCGGCTGAGTGCATCGGCAAAAACATTGAGCGAGCTGACTGCCCGTGACGGGTTCAGCAGTGATCTTCTGGTGGTGAAGCTCTATATCGAAGAATGGGATCCATCACCAGATGATACGGAGATGGATCAGTGAAAGCCTGGCTGGCGCCCGCCAAGCTGAATCTGTTTCTGCACGTCGTGGGACAGCGCCAGGACGGCCTGCATGAACTGCAGACACTTTTTCAGTTGCTGGATTTTGGAGACGCGCTTTCCTTTGAGGCCACAGGCGATGGCCGCATTGTGCGTGTGGGTGCGACGCAGTTGCCGGACGATGATCTTTGTATCCGCGCGGCACGCTCGCTGCAGCAGGCCAGCGGCACCCATCTTGGAGCGAGGATTCACCTGACCAAGCGGATTCCGGTGGGTGCAGGTCTTGGCGGCGGCAGCTCTGATGCGGCCACGGTACTGGTGGCGCTGAATCAATTCTGGCAAACCCATCTTACAGAGGATGCCCTCGCGGACCTTGGGTTATCGCTGGGTGCGGATGTGCCGCTCTTTGTCCGGGGCCGTTCGGCATGGGGAGAAGGGATTGGTGAGCGGCTGATCCCTGCGGACCTGCCGCGACAGCATTTTTGTGTGGTTTGGCCGGATATCAGTGTGCCCACAAAGACCATATTTTCCGACCCAGAATTGACACGGAACACCCCGCGAATCA
>CAYSMI010000118.1:0-5412 GCA_964432165.1 uncultured Acidiferrobacter sp. | reverse complement strand
GTTGGCGCTGTGCCGCTGGGCGTGCGTTCTGCACTCGCTGGCGACAACGCCACGTACTTTACCTGGGGTGGTTACGATGATGACGGCATGTTCGCGCCGTATATCGCCCAGCACGGCGGTCCGCCCAATTACGTTACCTTCGGTGATGCGGAAGAAGGATTCACCAAGATGAAAGCGGGTTTCGTGATTGATGTTACGCATCCGTGTTCCAACGATATCCCGCGCTGGAAAGATTCAGGCATGTTCCAGGGGATGGATAAGTCCCGTCTGTCATCCTATGGCGATCTTTTTGGCGCCCTGGTGAATCTGCCGGGAGCCAACGATAGTGACGGCCAATGGTTCATGCCTTTTGATTGGGGCGCGACCTCGATTACTTATCGTACGGATCTTGTCGACCTTGAGGGGAAGGCCGAATCCTGGGAGATGCTCTTCGATCCTCGCTACAAAGGCAAAATTGCGGTGATCGACAGTGCTGCGGATACCTGGTACTGCATGGCCATTCTGGCTGGCGTTGACATCGGTAAGCCGCTGACGGGTGATGATATCGATAAGACCAACGCCCTGATGAAGAAACTCCGGCCGCAGGTGCGCATGTTCACCAATGATATGACGTCGCTTCAGCAGGCAATGGCGTCGGGCGAGATTGTGATGGCGATGACCTGGAATGAGACGCCGGTCGCGCTTGCAGCAGAGGGTCATCCGGTACGTTTCGCGGGACCCAAAGAGGGCGCGCTGACCTGGTGCTGTGGGCTGATGATGCATAACGAGGCGCCCAATCTTGACGGTGCTTACGATATCGTCAACGCGATGACCTCCCGTGAGACTGGGGTATACGTTATCGACTACTGGGGCTACGGGCATTCCAACTCGGAATCATTCAAGATGGCGGACCCCGGAGTGCTTGCCCAGCTTGGTCTTGACAAGGATCCAATCGCCTACCTTAACGCAGGACATATGGGGATTCCCCAGGCGGATGAGGTCGAAACCCGGATCAACCGTGACTTTGAGGCGATTAAGACCGGCTTCTGATTCCGATTGACGCTCTGCCTGGCGTCCGCCAGGCAGAGTATCGCCCTCCATTCCGGCAGGAGTCGTCGTAGAAAAGCCCAAGGATCGGGCTTCCTGTATCGGCCTAGCCGGGACAGAGCCTACTTAAGAACCGTCTTCAGGCGACTTCCTGGAAGATAAGCCATTGGTCGTGGAGTGTCGCTGACACTCTGCACGCGTAATACTGACGATGCTCGCAGACAGCGCAGAAAACAGCAAACTTTCTCAAGCCCGTAGCTTCGTCAGCCGGCGACCGGAGTTGCGTGGCTATCTGCTGTTGTCCCCGACTTTAATGATTGTCGGTACGTTAATGCTCATACCCGTACTCGGAATGGCGGTAATGAGTTTCTGGCTCCAGACTGGCCATATGGCCTTCGACATGAGCGGCACGCTGACTAATTATGTCGAAGCCCTGACCCGGGATATGTACCGGGTGCTCTTTTTGCGATCGCTGGGCATCTCGGGCCTCACCACCCTGGCTACGGTCGTGATGGCGTTTCCGCTTGCCTACTTCATTGCCTTTTATGTCAAGCGCCACAAGATGGTGTGGATCATCCTGGTGACTCTGCCGTTTTGGACCAGTTACCTGCTGCGGGTGTTCGCGTGGAAGGTGATCCTGGGCTACAACGGAGCCGTGAACTCAGGGTTGATTTCCCTTGGCATTATCAGCGAACCGCTGACTTTTCTGATGTACAACCCCACGGCTGTCGTCATTACACTGACGCACGCCTGGGCCACCGTCGCCATTTTGCCGATTTATGTCTCGCTCGAAAAAATAGACCGTTCTGTCTTGGAGGCAGCAACCGATCTTGGCGACAGTCCCTTCGTACGGTTCTTTCGGATTGTTCTGCCATTGGCCCTGCCGGGCATTCTCGCCGCCTGTGTTCTGATCTTTATTCCGACGGTGGGAGATTACGTCACACCTTCCCTGGTGGGTGGGTCGGACGGCTATATGATTGCCAACGTGATCCAGTTTCAGTTTGGCCGGGGTAGCAACTGGCCCTCAGGCGCGGCAATTTCTCTGACTTCCATGACCATTGTCGCGATTCTGGTCGGTGTTTTTGTGTGGTCGGCGCGGCGTCTCAGTGGGAGAAGGGGGTGAGCCAAGGGCCTCGTCTCGCTGCCCGTATTCTCGGCGCCTACGCCGTGATCTATGTGGCGTATTTGTATGTGCCGGTACTCTTTTTGCCGCTGTTTTCGTTCAATGATTCTCTGTATATCAGTTTCCCGCTCCGTGGCTGGACGCTGAAATGGTACGAATCCATGCTGGCTAACGATGCGCTGCATCGGGCCCTGGTCAACAGTCTCAAAGTGGGTTTGGCGACAGCATTTATCAGCACGGTGCTGGGCATTCTTGGGGCAAGAGCGGTGACCCGTTACCGGCTGCCCGGCCAAAAACCGGTGGTAGCCATGATCATGCTGCCGCTGGTGGTGCCGGAGATTATCCTGGCGATGGCGTTGCTGATGGTGATTCTGCGTGCCGGGGGTTCGTTGGGACTGGTCAGTATTGCTGCCGGCCACATCCTGCTTTGCGTGCCGTTTGCCATGGTCGTGCTGATGTCACGTTTTGAAGGCTTCGACCGGTCGTTGGAGGAGGCATCATATGATTTGGGTGAAAACGGCTGGTGGACATTCTGGCGTGTGACCTTTCCAAACGTGTTGCCGGGAATCGTGGCAAGCCTGCTGCTGACCTTCACCATCTCTTTTGATGAGTTCATCATGGCATTTTTCCTGGGCAGCACAGAACCAACGTTGCCGGTCTTCATGTGGAACCAACTACGCTTCCCCAGACTCCTGCCCGGAGTTCTGGCGCTGGGCGCGTGTATTCTCATTGCAAGCGTATTTATCGTGCTGGTCGCCGAGTGGTTCCGGCGGCGCAACACCCCGGAGACACAGTCGGGAGAGCTGATCATTGGATAACGCATTTATCGACATCGTCGGTGTATCGAAATCATTCGGGAGTGTGACGGCTGTCGACGACATATCGCTTTCAATACGCCAGGGCGAGTTTTTCTCACTGCTGGGTCCCTCAGGCTGTGGCAAGACCACCTTGTTGAGAATCCTAGGCGGGCTTGAGATGCCCGGGGGTGGCAAGGTCATGATTGACGGGCAGGATATTACGCACATGCCGGCACATCTGCGACCGACTAATATGGTTTTTCAGAATTACGCCATTTTCCCCCATCTCAACGTTGAGCAAAATGTGGCCTACGGACTGCGCCAGCAGAAGTTGTCCCGTGAAGAGCAGATGGAAAAGGTTTCATCAGCACTTTCGATGGTGAAGCTCGAAGGATTTGAAAAGCGCGGCGCTGAGGAGATGTCCGGTGGACAGAAACAGCGGGTGGCCCTCGCGAGAGCCCTGGTCAAGCGGCCCAAGGTACTGCTTTTGGACGAGCCCTTGGGCGCCCTGGATAAAAAGCTGCGCGAGGAGATGCAGATCGAACTGCGTATGCTGCAGCAACAGGTTGGCATTACCTTTGTTTTTGTTACCCATGACCAGGAAGAAGCTTTGACGCTTTCCGACCGGGTCGCGGTGATGAACGAAGGGCAAATCCTGCAGATGGATTCGCCCCGGAAGATCTATGAGCGGCCGAGCAGTCGGAAGGTGGCCGACTTTATTGGCCAGATGAACCTGCTTGAGGGTGTGGTCGAATCGGTGGGGGAACGGGTGACCGTCAGGACATTAGCGCTGGGTGAGGTAAGCGTTTCGGAAAATGATCAGGGAGTCGGGGTGGGGGATACCGTGACTCTCGCGGCCCGCCCTGAAAACCTGCACTTGCGGGCGGAGTCCGAAGCCGGCGCTGTCCGGGTGATCCTGGCCGCCAGCGCGTTCTGGGGTCATACCACCTACTATCGGGTTACTGCAGCGGGTGCAGAGACTGAATCGCTGGATGTGGCCCAGCAGGATTATGGCGGGCCCGGGCGTAGCGGCGACGAGGCGTGGCTGTGCTTTAACCCGGAGGATCTTCTGCTCCTTAAAAACTAAGGATAACGGCTTGAATCCCTTCCTTCTGTACAGGTATACAGAAAATTGTATACTCGTACAATCTGGGAACGAGGTTAAATCGGAGGCCGGACACTATGAGCGCAGTCTCTCCCGCTGGATCCAATCGGCTCAACGTCGACCGGCGCGGCCAGTTAATTGAATCCACCATTGAGGTTATCTACCGCGAGGGCCTCTCCCGTCTGACGCTTGCCAAGGTCGCTCGCGACGCGGGTCTGTCCACCAGCATCGTCAATTTTTACTTCAAGACCAAAGAGCAGCTGCTCCTGGAAACGCTGCAGACTGTCTCTCAGGAGTACGAGGCGGCGGTCGACAAAGCTTTCGAGAGCTCGCCTGACCCGATAGAGACACTGAGGGCACTGGTCGATGCCACGCTGGATCCCGAACTTTGTACGCCGGCCCGAGCCACGGTGTGGTACGCCTTTATGGGAGAGAGTCAGGCCAGGGCTGACTACACCGGGGCGGTCAGGGTTCGGGAACTCGCGATCCGGCAGCGCGTTGAAGCGTTGTTTATTTTGGTGTTCAGCGAAGCCGGTGTATCAGCATCACAAGGAAGTCATGCGGTTGCGCTGGCCCGCGCCTTCGATGGGTTGATCGACAGTGTCTGGGAGCAGTCCATGATGGAGCCCGAGACTCTTGATCTTGATCATGCACGAACGATCTGCTTCGATTACCTGAAGAGCGTCCTGCCTGAGGGTCTTCAGGTATCGGTAGATTTGCCGCTTGAGCAGTCGACGTCGATTCCGAACGAGTTTAGCGAGGGGATGCTGTCAGCCTGGACGTATACCAGCGATGAGCTCTACCACCTGGAGATGGCGACGTTGTTCCGTCGGGAGTGGATACTGGCGGGACACGTTTCTGATGTGTCTGGGCCGGGCGACTATCTGACACTGGAGCTGGGTTCGGAGCGCATTCTCGTGGTGCGTGATGAGGAGCATCTCCTGCACGCCTTTCACAACGTCTGCCGGCACCGTGGTTCCAGAGTGGTCCCGCAAGCTCAAGGCAATTGCGGGCACGTGATGCGCTGTCCTTTCCATGGCTGGACGTACCACCTTGATGGACGGCTCAAGAGTGTTCCCCGTCTGCCGACATTCGAGGGTCTTGATATCCATCAGCAGGGATTGATCCCCCTTGAGCTCGAGGTTTGGCAGGGACTGGTGTTCATTCGTTTCGAGGCGGGCGGTGAGTCGGTTGCGAAACAGCTGGAGGCCATCTCAGAACGGGTCGCGACTTATCGATTGGCCGACATGGTCTCTTTGGGGGAGGTCAGTATTAATGAAGTGCCGTATAACTGGAAATTTTTCCACGACGTGGACAACGAGGGTTATCACGTACCGGCGGCACATCCGGCACTTCAGGAG
>CAYSMI010000117.1:0-5455 GCA_964432165.1 uncultured Acidiferrobacter sp. | reverse complement strand
CCCATCACCCATAACGCATCGAAACCGTCAAAGCCTGGAATCGGGTCCCCGGCATCCAGCTCGACCGCCTGCCACTCGATGCCGGATTCGCTGAAGAACTGGCGAAAGATGCCCGGATGCTCGCAGGCAATATGCTGAAAGACGAGGACTTTCACGGCGCTTCTCCAGGAGCTATTTAGGCTCTAGCAATCCAGCGTATGGTCGCGCTCCCACTGACTGATGGCTGCGCTGTAACTGCGCCAGTCCTGATGTTTGAGCTTGGCATAACTATCGACCAGTTCGTTGCCAAGACATGAACGCAGCACCTTGCTCTTTTCAAACACCCGGATCGCATCGAGCAGATTGGTGGGCAGACGTCGTACGTTCTTTACCGTATGACCCTCGGTATACATATTGATATCGAGCGGCTTGCCGGGATTGCGTTTATTGGCAATGCCGTCAAGTCCTGCGGCTAGCACACCGGCCTGCATGAGATAAGGGTTAGCGGCACCGTCCATTAGGCGCATTTCAAATCGGCCGACATCCGGAACCCGGACCATATGTGTTCTGTTATTGCCGCCATAGGTGATGGCATTTGGCGACCAGGTTGCGCCCGAAAGCGTCACCTGGGCATCAATCCGCTTGTAACTGTTGACGGTCGGGTTAAATACAGCCGTCAGCGCGTCCGCATTGTGCAGGACGCCTCCCAGGAACTCGTACGCCATCTTGGAAAGCCCCATCTTGTCGCGCGCATTATGAAACAGATTCTTTTTGCCCGTCTTATCCCAAACCGAGACGTGGGCGTGACAGCCATTACCGGTCAGGTTTGAAAAGGGTTTGGGCATGAAGGTCGCGCGAAGCCCGTGCTTTTCTGCAATCGCCTTGACCATATACTTGAAAAACACGTGACGGTCTGCAGTGATCAGCGCATCGTCATAATCCCAGTTCATTTCAAACTGCCCGTTTGCGTCCTCGTGGTCGTTCTGGTAAGGCCCCCAGCCAAGTGAGATCATGCAGTCGCAGATCTCACTGATCACATCATAACGGCGCATCAATGCGGACTGGTCGTAACACGGCTTTTCCTGGGTATCACTAGGATCAGACAAAGACATGCCGTCGGCGCTGACCAGAAAATATTCACACTCAACCCCGGTCTTCATGCGATAGCCCAGCTTCGCCGCCTTCGCAATCTGTGCTTT
This sequence comes from uncultured Acidiferrobacter sp., assembly GCA_964432165.1. Classification (GTDB taxonomy): domain Bacteria; phylum Pseudomonadota; class Gammaproteobacteria; order Arenicellales; family UBA868; genus UBA868. The sequence goes on along the minus strand of CAYSMI010000117.1, from coordinate 4,277 downwards.
CAGCGCGACACGCGGTGAAGCATCGACCGGCTTTCCGTCCATCACGAGGTCACCCGCCAGCCAGCCGACCTCGGGCTTCCACGGCAGCTGAATGAGGCTCGCAGGATCCGGGACGGAGAACATATCCGGATGTGCCGGCGTCATATCCAGCCAGGCGGCAAATCCGGCAAAGCCGGCGCCTTCTTTTTGCATGCCACCAATTGCCCGGGCCGGCACCAGCTTGGAGCGCAGCACGCCGAAAAGGTCAACAAAACTGATCAGGAAATACTTGATTTTTTTCTGCTTGGCGACAGTCGCCAGATTGATGGCCATAGTTTTTATCCTCCCTTTAAATCTTTTTTTACAGTACAGCCCGTGAATCTTGATATGGGCGATGATCTCACGAGCCTGGATTAGGCTCAACGATGAAAGAAAGAAAACGGATGGGCAACTTGTTGAGCTCCTCAGGACCATGCGGCGCATCGGCATCGAAATAAAGCGAATCTCCCGGACTCATCGCGTAGACGCATGAACCGTGCCGATACACCATTTCCCCTTCCAGGATATAAATAAACTCCGCCCCGTCGTGCTGAAAAAGCGGAAACACGTCTGAAGCTTCTGAAATGACGATCAGGTAAGGCTCGACCAGCATTGCTCGATCGCCCACGGAATGGCCGAGCAGGTGATACTGATGCCCGGCACGGGTCCCACGCCGGTCAATGACCAGTCCTTTACCTGCCTTTACAAATGAGGCCTCGCGGTCCTGCTCGTACTTTCTGAAAAGCGCCGTCACCGGAACATTGAGCGCGCCGGCAAGCGACTGCAGCGTCGTTAGAGAGGGCGAAGTCTGGCCGTTCTCAATCTTGGACAGCATACCGGGCGAGAGCTCTGACTGACGCGCAAGATTTGCGATCGTCATCCCGAGCTGCGTCCGATACACCCGGACCTGCCGGCCGATCGCATCCTCTAGGCGGTTACCCCGTTCCAGGGCAGGCGTCATCGGGCGCTTGTCAACGACTTCCAACGGATGCCTTGAAGATCTCGGGCTCATGATTGTCCGAGATGCCCGGTCACGTTGTGGCCCGGCACCGGAACTTTGGTAATCGAGCTTGTCGTGAGCGTTACGCTTCGAAGGTCTTCGGGCTCGAGGTTATGAAGCCGCGTTTTGCCGGTACATCTCGCCATCATCGACGCCTCCCCAGCATTTGCGTTCAAGATCGCCTTCAAGCCCTCGGCACGCTCGTCGATAGTCCTATCAGAATGCCAGAGGATCTGTCCTTCACGAATCTCACCGCCCATGGCAATCGCGGCGGTCACGCCATACACCACCACGCTGGCGCCCATAGCGATGAGGCGTGCGGCGTCGGTTCCGGAGCGTACTCCCCCGCTGAAGATGAGCGTCAGGGCTTCTTCTTTTTTGCGTTGCCGAAGCGCCGTTATCGTCATCGATAACAGCTCAAAACGCGGCTGCGTGACCAGCTCTTCCGGCCAGGCCCCGTGATTGCCGGTACTGTCCAGCATCAGTAACGCGTAACCCGACGACAGGGCGAAATCGACCGCGGCCTCGACTTCTTCACTACGAGCGATACTGAGGCCCCTGAGCCTGGCAGTGCGAGGAACTGCCTCATCCTGAGGCAATCCCTCGTGCCATCGCTGAATGTAGCCGGCTGCTGCCGGATCACCCTGCTCGCCTGACTTGAGGACCTGGAGCCACTTGACCTTCGCATCGGGTGCTGAAGCACCGAGATAGCCCGCCCCGTTGGCTTCCAGGGCCTGCCAGGCAGCCTGCCTGAGTTCCTCCGGGGCATCATCGAACCCACTCACAAGAAAAGGCTGTGCCAGTTTCAGATCCTGACCAAGGTCGATGTCAATACGGCACGCCTCGCGGTAGGGGTCGATCACCAGGCGTGAAAGGTTTGCAGGAAGAAAGACCAGGTCATCCAGGGACGCCGGGCGCTGTGGAGGATACGGATTATCCCGTGATTCAAGACGTCTTTGCAGCATTGCCCGGTGCTTGTCCAGGTCCTGCGGGTGCGTACGGGACATCGAGAAAAGGTCTTCTCTGTGACGGACCGAATAGTCAGTCGATCCGGTTTCTGCATCACAGCGGTAGCAGCGCGCGGCTTCCCGTATAGCGGCTGCCTCATCGTAGGTATCCTCGATCTCGGGGAAGGTTTCGGGCTTGTCACCGACCCCGTGAAATACCGGTTCTTCGAGGCCAAGGAGCTCCCACTTCAGGTCCTGCGCCACCGGAACGCGCCGGGTACGATACGGCGTCCGGTACGGAATCGGCGCATCGATATCATCCAGCGCCGCGCGAACATAGTAGGCCGCACGCTGTCCGTGCTGCATCGCCATGACGATGGTCGATCCCCCAAAAGCACCATCACCGGCGGCAAATACCTTGGGATCTGCGGTGCGCATGCTGGAAAAGTCGGCGCGCACCCGGTCCGGGTCCATAAGGCCTGCCGCATCTAGAGCTTCGTTGGCGCCTTTCTGCCCAACCGCAGCAATCACCATGCCGCAGGGGATTTCAAAGGCACTGTTATCAACGACCACAGGCGAACGCCGTCCATCTTCATCGGGCGGGCCGGGTTCCGTGCGCACGCACTGCAGTGCGAGACTGTCACCCGAGGCGGTGATCCCGGTCTGAAGCGTGCTGTAAATGAACTCGATCCCTTCTTTTTGAGCATGATGCAGCTCGATTTTGCGGGCCGGAATTTCATCAGGACCACGCCGGTAAACCACCTTCACGGTTTTGCAGCCCGGCAGGCGTAAGGCCGCCCTGCACGCATCCATCGCCACATCGCCGCCACCCACGACAACAACCGTCTCCGGCACCTGCGGGCGCTCTCCCGCGTTAATCCTGCGGAGAAAACTCACCCCGTCTTCGACGCTGGCATGATCTTCGCCTGTCACACCCATAGGCTTGCCCCACCAGGCGCCGATCGCAAGCAGCACAGCGTCGTGACGTTGTTTCAGTTCATCGAGACTCACCTCGCGCCCGAGCGCGGTATTGAGATGCACCGTCAACCCCGGGCACTGATGCTGCAGCCTTTGAATATCCTCTTCAATAATGCCTGATGGCAGACGAAACTGCGGAATACCCCAGACCATGGTTCCGCCAAGCCGGTCCGTCATCTCGTAAACCGATACCGAAAAACCGGCCTTGCAGAGATCGAATGCCGCGGTCAGACCTGCCGGTCCCGAACCGACGATTCCGACGGACTCCGACCGGGAAACCGAGAACCGGGTCTTCGGAAGGTCCGTGCCGAGTTTGTCCATAACAAAACGTTTGAGGTTGCGGATCTGAACCGCACCATCGCTGCTCTCCCGCCGGCAGGCAGGTTCACAGGGTGCATCGCAGACCCGCCCGCAGATCGAACTGAACGGGTTGGTTGCGGTAATCGCCTCGAAAGCCTCGGCATACTGTTTTTCCCAGATGTATCCGATGTACGACGGCGCATCGGTGCCTATCGGGCAGGCCACCTGGCACGGCGCCGGCACATAGTGGGGATCTGCCGTGTCGTCAGAAAACCCCGGTGGCGAGACCGGGACGCTGATCCGTTCGAGACCGTAGACGCTCATGGGTGCAAACCGACCTGCTGCACTGAAGCATCACCGACCAGGGGCTCGTAAGGCAGTCCGGTGATATCGGCAGCCTCGGGCGTCAGTGCCACCAGGTCATCACGGTTAAGGCCCCTGACATCGTCATAGCCGAGCGCCTGGGTAATCGCCGCAATCTGCCAACGCACGCCCTCAAGGAAGCGGTGAATATTGCTGGCTTCGACTTTCGGCTGGTAGCGCTTTTCGTGCTCCGGGTCCTGGGTGGCAATCCCGGTCACACATTGTCCCACATGGCATTGCATACATGAGATACAGCCCCCGGCAATGATCACCGAGGTGCCGAAGGCGACGGCATCTGCACCCAGGCATAACCCCTTGACGGCATCCACCCCATCACGAAGACCACCCATGAGGACCAGTTGAATTTTGTCCCGGGCGCCAATCTCCTCAAGTGCTTCGATAGCCTCGATAATAGCCGGTAGCGTCGGAATTCCAACATTGTCGATCACCTCGGCGCTGCCTGCGCCGGTTGACCCCTGCATGCCGTCAAGTTCGACGAAATCGAACCCGTCCTTTGAGGCAATCTTGATATCGTCCCGGATACGTCCCGCACCGAGTTTGACACTGACCGGGACTTCATACCCGGTCGCTTCCCGGAACTCTTCGACCTTGATCACCAGATCGTCCGCGCCCAGGATATCTGGATGCCGTGACGGTGAGCGAAGATCAAT
>CAYSMI010000116.1:0-5570 GCA_964432165.1 uncultured Acidiferrobacter sp. | reverse complement strand
TGGTTCCGCTGTCGGCCTCCACGGCCTGCGCCTGCAGACCCAGCCGTTCGAAGATACGCGCGTAGGCGTCATACATGGCCTGGTAACTTTGCGACATGCCCTCGATGTCGCGGTCAAACGAGTAAGCATCTTTCATGATGAACTCGCGCGAGCGCATCACTCCGAAACGCGGCCGGATCTCGTCACGGAACTTGGTCTGGATCTGATACAGGTTCACCGGCAGCTGCCGATAACTCCGGATTTCTGCCCGGGCGAGGGTCGTGATGACTTCTTCGTGTGTCGGCCCGAAACAGAAGTCGCGCTCATGGCGGTCCGAGAAGCGAAGCAGCTCCGGTCCGTAATCATCCCAACGGCCCGACTGCCGCCACAGTTCCGCCGGCTGGACCGCCGGCAGCAGCACTTCCTGGGCGCCGGCACGATCCATTTCCTCGCGCACGACCTGGCTGACTTTAGAAAGCACCCGATGGCCCAGCGGCAGCCAGTTGTAGACGCCGGCCGCGACCTGGCGGATCAGGCCCGCCCTCAGCATCAGCTGGTGACTGACGATCTCCGCATCGGCGGGGACTTCTTTCAATGTAGCGAGAAAAAACTGGGAGGTACGCATAAGCCGGGTCAGTTCATAGTCCTGATAACGAAGTGTATGTCTTTTCCGGCAAAGACGGGAGGGTCCACCACCGGTTCAGGGTGATCCGGCAACAGCAGAACTATGACGGTTCGGTGCTACCGGATTCAGGGAGTGAGCTGAGCCGGGCGGCCTCACTGACGGCTACCGACAGCATCGCGAAGTCCGGGGTGCTTGATTTCTGCAGATCATCGATCATCTGGGCCAGGCGTACAGTATCACCGTGATGCTGATTAACCCACTGGCGTACGGCAGCCTTGCCCCGCCCGGTCTGGGTATTCAGGATGATCGCACTGATCATGCGTTGCGTCAGATGCAGATCAGAGCGCAAAGTGGTGCGGGCAAGTGCATGCCAGTGATTGTCTGTCGGCAAGTCACGGATCCGGTCCGATAACCAGTGCAGGCCGAGCCGGTCACCGATGTCAAAGTACACGGTGGCGACCTGGGCGATCCCAAAGGTGTCTTTGTTGGCCACGTCAACGATATCCAGGGCTCTTGCAAGACCCGTGAGTTCGGCCACATGGTTGGCAATGCCCGGCGGGACCTCGGCATTCAGGTAGCGGCGCACCCGGCGTTTCTGAACCAGCCGGTTGGATGCCGCCAGTACCCGGGGGAAACCACGCCGCAGTTGATCGACGGCATCGCGAAACTCGCTGACGGCAGAGGCAATGTCGATGGGCCGAGGCCGGTAACGCAGCAGCCAGAGTACGGCTTGCTGCAGGAGAATCCGCGTCTCGTGCATCAGTTCTTTCTGGATTTTGGAGACCACTGCATTATCCAGGCCCTCGATATCCTGCCAGAGGTCGCGAAGCCGGAAGATCTCGCGCGCCGCAGCGTAAGCGCGGGCGGTTTCTGCCGGATGTGCACCCGTGAGTTCATTCATACGCAGCGTGACCCCCGGGCCCACGCGGTTAATCATGCTGTTGGTCACATGCGTGGCGATGATTTCCCGGCGCAGGCGGTGATCCGCCATGAAACGCTCAAAGCGCGGGCTCAGTGCCGTCGGGAAATAACGCTGCAGATCCTCTGCCAAGAAAGTGTCCTCCGGCACATCCGAGTCGAGCAGAATCTGAAAGGTGGCAATCTTGCTGTGACTCAGCAGGACGGCGAGTTCCGGCCTCGTCAGGCCTTTTTTCTGGGCAATCCTTTCTTTTAATTCTTCTTCACCGGGCAGATATTCAAGAGTGCGATCAAGCCCGTAAGTTTGTTCGAGTTGACGAAGGGCGCGGGCGTGTTGATGTATCAGGCTGGGCGCATGGTCCACCGCCAGTGCCAACGCCTGGGTTTGCGCATAGTTGTTTCGCAGCACCAGTTGAGCGACTTCCTCGGTCATGTCGCGAAGCAGGTTGTTGCGATCTTCGACGCTGATCTCTCCTGCATCAACTGCGGCATTGAGAAGAATCTTGATATTGACTTCGTGATCCGAGGTATCGACCCCGGCGGCATTGTCGATAGCGTCGGTATGACAGAGTCCACCATGGCGGCTGTATTCGATTCGGGCGAGTTGGGTTAATCCAAGGTTGCCACCCTCACCAATCACCCGGCATCGCAGGTCTGGCGCATCGACCCGCACCATGTCGTTGACCCGGTCACCCACCGATTCGTGACTTTCGGTTGAGGCCTTAACGTAGGTGCCGATGCCGCCGTTAAAGAGAAGGTCCACCGGGCTTTTAAGCATTTCGTGAATCAGTTCATCAGGACTTAATGTCGTGGCGCTGATGCCGAGTGCCTTTCTGGCCGCGTCCGATAAGTCGATCGACTTGGCATCGCGGGACCATACACCGCCGCCTTCGGAAATCACTTTCGGATCGTAATCCGTCCAGTTTGACCGGGGCAGCTGGAACAGGCGTTCACGTTCCGCGAAAGAGACGGCTGGATCGGGGTTGGGGTCAATAAAGATATGCAGATGGTTGAAGGCGCCGATCAACCGGATCTGGTGGGAGAGCAAAAGGCCGTTTCCAAAAACATCACCCGACATATCACCGATACCCATAACGGAAAAGGGCTGCGTCCGGGTATTGATATCGAGGTCCCGGAAGAGCCGCTTGACTGACTCCCAGGCTCCGCGGGCGGTGATGCCCATCGCCTTATGGTCATAACCGGTACCACCCCCCGAGGCAAAGGCGTCACCCAGCCAGTAGCCATACTCAGCTGCAACCTCGTTGGCAAGATCCGAAAACGTTGCGGTTCCCTTATCCGCTGCAACCACCAGGTAGGGATCGTCCTGATCGTAGCGTACGACCCGGGGTGGCGGGATCACCGATTCGTGGCGGCGGTTATCGGTCAGGTCGAGCATGCCGCGGATGAAGGTCTGGTAGCAGGATTTCACCTCTGCAGGACGCTCCTCGGGTGTGCACAGCGCGAGGCGGCGGACGATAAAGCCGCCTTTGGAGCCGACCGGGACAATGACCGCATTTTTGACGATCTGTGCCTTCACGAGCCCCAGTACCTCGGTACGGAAGTCCTCTGGACGATCAGACCATCGGAGTCCGCCCCGGGCAACCAGGCCACCCCGCAGGTGCACCGCCTCAACGCGAGCCGAGAATACGAAGATCTCGACCATCGGCCGGGGCCGGGGCATCCGGCTGATCGCACCACCGTCAATCTTGAATGAGAGCCGTTCAGGCTGTTGCCGGTCATGCTGCTGGAAATAACTCGTTCGCAACATGGACTCAATCAGGTTGACATAGGCCGACAGAATCCGGTCTTCGTCAAGATTGGTGACCCGCTCGAGACCCTGGTTGATTTGGGCACGGATGCCGTCCACTTTCGCTGCACGATCGTCATGCAGATCGGGATCAAAGCGGGCCTCAAACAATCGAACAATCCGCTGGATCATATGCGGATTACCGGCCAAGGTATCAATCACGTAATCCTGGCTGTATCGAAAGCGGATCTGCTTGAGGTATCGGTACGCCGCTCTCAGCAGCGTTGTCTGTTGCCAGTTGAGTTGTGCCCGTAGCGCCAGCCGATTGAAACCGTCATTGTCCGTATCACCCTGCCAGATTCTCTGGAACAGATGCTCAAAGTCGGTTTTGCTTTTGTCGATCTCGATGCCCCGTTCATCACGGTCCACAAGATCGAAAAGGTGGATAAAGACTACCCGTCCACTTGCACTGCGGACACGGAAAGGGTTTTCGGTAAGGACATGCAGCCCCAGGTTCTCTATGACGGGCAGCACATCGGAAAGCACGATAGCGGAACCCGGAGAATACAGTCTGAGCTGAGCCCGGTGGGTCGAATAACTGGGCGGCTGGTGAAGTGCGATCTCGAGGTGTTGCTCGGCATCTGCTGCCATCACATGAACAAGATCATCCGCACCTTGTGCCGGCGAAAACTCCTCACGAAACGCTGTAGAAAAACCGTCACCCCAGTTTTCGGCTCGCGCAAGCCCGTCACTCTCTCCGTATCGATCCTGAAGCATTGTGCTCAGTTCATCCGGCCAGGATCGGGTCAGCTCCTCGATCTTTGATTCAACCTGCCTTGTGTCTGGTGAGGACGCGGTCTGGGGGTCAACACTAATAAGGTAATGGATGCGTGTTAGCACGGATTCGGAAAAATACACATTGAACTCGTAGGATTGCCCGCCGTAAGTTTTCATCAAGGCGTCACCGATCTTCTGTCGCAGATCACTGTTGAAGCGGTCGCGGGGCACAAATACCAGGCACGAATAAAAACGTGAGAAACGGTCTCGACGCACAAAGAGTCGGGTTCGCTGGCGTTCCTGCAGGTCGAGCATGCCCATGGCGGTGGCATACAGTTCATCCTCGGTGATCTGAAAAAGATCGTCGCGTGGATAACGCTCAATCAGGTTCTGTAATACCTTGATGCCATGGCCATGCTCCGGGAGGCCGCTTCGAGTCAACACATGCTGCAGTTTCTGGCGCGGGCCGGGGATATCCACCACGCTGCGGTTATACGCCCCGGCGGAGAAGAGGCCGACAAGACAGGTTTCCCCGGTCAGCTCACCTTTTGCGTTCGAGTGCCGCACGAACAGCACGTCCATATAAGCAGGCCGGTGCACTAGAGACCGCTTGTTCGACTTGGTGACCATCACGGGGTCGTTGTCTCTAAGGCCAGCTGCGTCACTTTCGGGAAGCACCGAGAGCCGACTGGCAAGATCAAGACCATCACGGGGTCGCAGGATGCCGAGCGCGGATGCCGCATTGGGTAAGAACAGGCCATCATTTTTGGACGACATCGCATAAGTCACCGCGCCAAGAAACGTGAAATTATCTTGTGCGATCCACCGGCAAAGCGCCGATGCCTCCAAACGGGTTTCGTGGTCCGCTGGCGCGTCCGCATCGTCAAGGTTCTGCGCAAGTGAGAGCGCAAGTTCGCGCATTGCCGTGCGGTCGGCGTTGGCCGCCGAGGCTTCGTTCAGGATCCGGGTGAGTTCGGAGACAATGGCGTCGAGTCTTTCAGGTCGGGATTCGCGACTGACGTAAAAACACAGAAAGGATTCCGGCTGGGCATCAGCAGAGCGGTAATTGAGGGCGGTCAGGGCGCCTCTTTTGTCGCGGCCGACATGAAGTACCGGGTGAATAGTCAGGTGGATCGTATAGCCAAGGCGGTTGAGCGCCATCGATACCGAGTCCACCAGAAAAGCCATATCATCAACCACGGCTTCAACAACGGTATGACGGCTGGTCCCGCCTTGTTGCGCCTCAGTCGGGTTGTAAGCGCGCAGCAAGGGTTGTCCGGGTTGGCGCTGACGGCCGAGATCAAGGTGGGCGAGTGCGCCCGCATAAAGTGCTTCCGGTTCGGACTTGGCGAGATCTTCTGAGGGGACCCGATGAAAGTAAGCACCGAAAAAGGTTTGTACCAGCTGAACCTCTTTGGGGGCTAATCGTTGCCGCGCCAGTTCAGCGAGCGTTGCGATCAGTTGTTCGCGGTCAAATAAAGGGGTTGCCGCCATCAGGAACAGCGTCCTCTGGGTGCCTGACTG
>CAYSMI010000115.1:0-5584 GCA_964432165.1 uncultured Acidiferrobacter sp. | reverse complement strand
ATCGGGGACATGGTAACTGGCACGAAGCAGAGGCCAGAGACTTCCTGAGATTTGATACTGCCAAAGATGATTAGTCTAAGAAGATGTCTGTCGAAAGTCAGAGCTTTGGCAGATGCTGCATAATCTTTGACTGCTACTCACCTATTCAGGGGAGAGGGAAAAGATGGCCATTGAGGATTTTTTTAATGAGAACACCATTGTTGATCTCAGTTTTTTCAATTTTCGAAATGCAGTCACTGCGGCTTACTTTGCGAATGAAAAACTGGAAGTGCAGAAGGTTAATGACAATTTCCGCTCATTTTTCCCCATACTGGGTAATGTCACCAATGTTTATTTTCCTGATGTCTTGGAACAACTGGGCGTTTCGGGTGAACAGGTCGATCACTTTGTTCACGAGATAAAAAATGAGGGAAGGGTTCTGATCCCGGAGGTTCAAATCGAGCTTGAGGGTGATGTTCGGGTCTACTCGCTGCTCTCAACCCGCACCACTGATTCCGTTTTTCCATACCTCAATGGCATACAGGGACAGTTTGTCGACCGCACACAGGAATGGCAGCTCAAGCGCGATAAAGAAGCGCTTTTGGAGCAGCAGCTCAAGAATCAGGAACTGATTGCTGCCAAGACCCGGGAGCTCGAACGCCTCGCCAACCGGTTGGCGCAGTACCTGTCGCCCCAGATCTACGAGACTATCTTCTCGGGTAAGGAATCGGAGATAGATACCTATACCCGAAAGAACCTGATCGTGTTTTTTTCAGATATCGTCCATTTTACGGACATGAGTGATTCGCTTGAGCCGGAAAAACTCGCCACCGTGATCAATTCCTATCTCTCCGAGATGACCCAGATTGCGCTTGATTGCGGCGGTACGATCGACAAGTTTATTGGCGATGCTATTTTGGTGTTTTTTGGTGACCCTGAGAGCCGTGGCGAAAGCGAGGATGCGCTGGCTTGTGTCGATATGGCAATCCAGATGCAGGCCCGGATTCAAGAGTTACAGGGACACTGGAAAAAAAACGGCGTGTCAGATGGCTTTAAGGTGCGGATGGGGATTACCTCCGGCTACTGCACGGTCGGCAACTTTGGTTCCAACCAGCGTATGGACTACACCGTGCTGGGCAAACCGGTGAATCTTGCTGCCAGACTGCAGTCACTCGCGCAGGCCGGCCAGATCCTGATCGGGGACACCGCTCATGCCCTTGTCGAGCAAGAGGTTGACTGCACCTTTGTCGATGAGGTTCAGCCAAAAGGGTTCGCGCGTGCAGTCAAATTTCATTCGGTAAATGGATTCAGACAAGCCTATCAGCGCCAACATACAAGCCTGAGTCGGACACTTGACCATATAGAGGTCAATATTCTGGACAGCTCTGACATACCCGCGGCGATCCGAGAACTCAAACAGATCGAAAAAGAAATTGAAGAGCATCTGAAAAACAGTGAGCAGTCGGATGAGAGTTCTGCATGAGTAGGGCGGTGGGGTCTGAAGAAGTAGAAGGTACTGATCAGTGACGGACCTGTCCTGGGTGCAGCAGAGGTTGTCAGGCGAGGGGTCACCTCTCGTTATCGACGGCGGTATGGGCACTGAACTCGAGAGGTCAGGCGTCCCGATGGACGACAAGGTCTGGAGCGCCCGCGCCATATTGTCTCACCCGGATATGGTTCGGAGTGTGCATGAGCAGTTTATCCGGGCGGGCGCCGAGGCCATTATCACCAATACCTTTTCTTCTGCCCGGCACATGCTTGAGCCCGGTGGCCTGGGTGCCGAGGTGCACAGCATCAATATCAAAGCCGTTGAACTGGCCAAAGAGGCGCGGGATGCAGCGGCGGAAACCCCCGTTGCGCTTGTCGGATCGATCTGCGAATGGGCGCATGACGGGCATCCGACCTGGAACTCGCCGGAAGTCGTGGGCCATGCTGCGGCTGAACAGGCCGGGATTCTTGCGGAGGCAGGCGTCGAGATTCTGGCCCTGGAGATGTGTGAGCGGGTGGAACTTTCAGAAGCGGTCGCTGAGGCGGTGACGAGCGTTGGGCTGCCGGTCTGGCTTGGTGTCAGTGCACGCAGTCATCGGGATCACGATAACCTGTCTGCCTTTGGATACCCGGAGCGTGACTTTGAAGAACTGGTGAAGGCGCTCTCCAACTATTCCGTTGATCTTATCAATGTGATGCACACACCGGTGTCAGATGTGCCAAGCGCGGTCGATGTCGTGCGCAACTACTGGAGCGGGCCGATGGGTGTTTACCCAGAATCCGGTGAATTCATGATGCCGAACTGGAACTTCGTCGACATTGAGCCCTCAGTGTTGGCAGAAAAAGCGGTCTCATGGGCGCAGGGCGGAATCAGACTGATCGGGGGCTGTTGCGGTCTTGGACCGCAGCACATCAGTGCGTGTCGCGACGCCCTGACGAAGGCGTACGCTTCATAGCGTGGCCCGCTGTCCCCACATCATCGGTTACAGGGGCGCACCTTCTGTACAGCTAGCCTTGATCATGATTGACCAGTTCAGTCGGGGTATAAATGCGGACAGGTTGGGTTCTTCCCCGTAGGGAGGCCTCGCCTAATTGGGAGAACCTGATCCCGGGGCAGCGGTCGACAATCTCCCCGGCCACGATCAGTTTCGGCTCATACTTCCGCCCAGCGAGTGCTTCCAGTCGGGAGGCGACGTTGACCGTATCTCCGATAACGGTGTAGTTAAACCGGCTCTTTGATCCGATATTGCCAGCGACAACGGGGCCGCAGTGGATACCAATACCAAAATTACAGGTTGAACCCTGATCCTCGGCTGCACCATCGCTGTGTGGTGCAATCAGGACACTGGCCTGGCTGCAGATTGCCATGCCGGCTTTCACCGCGCTAACCGCGTGTTCGGGATCATCTTGCGGGGCTCCAAAAACTGCCATCACCGCATCGCCGATATATTTGTCAATCACGCCGCCATGGGCCTCGATGATTTCACTCACCTGAGAGAAAAACCGGTTCAGCGAGTGCAGAACTTCTTTAGGCGGATGCTGTTCAGACATTGAGGTGAAGCCCTGGATATCACAGAACAGGACCGAGACCTCACGCTGTTCTCCCGCAACTTCAATCTGTCCTGACATCAGTTTCTTGGCGATCTTTGGGGACACCACCTTTCCGAGCAGGTCCCGGACCCGTTCTTTCTCTGCCAGGCCAGTGACCATGTCATTAAAGGTCCGGGACAGTGTGCCGATCTCGTCTTTTGAAGACACAGCAACGCTCGCCTCTAAATTACCTTTCGCCACCGCATCTGCAGCAGCGGAGAGCTGCGTAATGGGGTAGGTAACGCTCCGGGAAAGACGTACGGTAGCGACCGCAAAAACAATGACTGCCAAAAGCAGAATCGCCAAGGCATACCAGAGCAGCCGTTGATAGGGAGCCAGCGCTTGATCCAGTGACTGCTGGACGAATAACGAAAAAGGAACATCGTCAATAACGCCCAGCCGGATCTGGCTGCCCAAAAAGGTTTCCTGATCGGATTGATACGATACCAATTCAGCCGTTGGGCTTGGAGTTTGCAGAAAGGCGGCCAGATCGGCCTGTGTTTTGCTGTCCAGGCTTGAGGCAACAACCCGGTTCGAGCGCCCGGTTCCGTAGACAAAGGTCACGTCAGACTGGGTCAGCGTAGACAATTCCCTTGCCATCTTTGGGCCGGTACGAAAGCCGCTAATGATCCACGCATCCAGATCGGGTGCCAGAAGCGGTGTTACAACCAGCTGGTATACATCCCCGGTGAGATCGGCGTACGTGGCCTCTTCCCCAGTGTCGCTGTCATAAGCCGAGTCCAGAAAGGCCATCCACGGAATAGATTGCCCATTGAGGCCATCGTCGAATGTGTTGGCCAGTACGAGACCATCGAGGTCACACAGCATCATCAGTTCTGCGTCACCGAGACGCTCCTGATGATTCTCCAGGGCGGTCTTGATGGTGCCGGTGTCGCCCGTACCATAGGCCGTCTTAAAGCCGTAGTCTCCCGCCAGCAGTCGAACATTTCGTTGAAGATTTTCGACGCGGGCGGCATGTAGCTTGTTTACCGTGGTGAAGGTAGCTGCAAGAGACTGCTCAATCTGACTGGTCACTGTCTTACGGCTGATCTGCCCGACCAATGCCATGACCAAGACCAGTGAAAACACCAGCAGGCTGCCAAAAAGCAGGGAGACCCTTGTCTGAAACCGCATGCTGCGCTGGCCGATTCTTTCGGCGATGAATCCGTTAGGAATAATCTTTACTGACCGCTGCCGCTACCGTAAGCGCCAAGCCCATAACCGGTATTGCTCGAGTTTTCCGGTTTCTTCTTCTTGTGAACCGATTTTCGCAGCTTTAGGTCTACCGTGATCTCATTAGGTTGGCTATTGACCATGGTTAGGCTATGTCTGACTATTCGCTTGGTGTTGCGAAAGCGTGGATTCCACACCCGGACTTCGTATTCTCCGGCAGCAAGCCCGGTAAACGTCACCGGGCTGTCTGATACCTCTTTGACAAGATTGCTTTCATTTACGTAAATGTAGGAAATCATCCAATCATGAATGTTGCACCCCAGTTTGACGATGCCGTGATTGTTCAGAATGACTTCCTGTTGGGAAGGGCTTGAAAAGAGAGGAATATCGAACTGGTTCCCTTTGGAAAGCGAGTAGATGTGGTGCTTGAAAGAGTCGTTATTCAGCAGCAGGATTGTCGATCCTTTGGGGACAACCGAGATCAGAGGGTCAAATTCTTTGTCGATCTGGTTGATGACGTGATCCTTCTGGGATGCTGTGACATGGCCAGGCCCTGCCAGCTCGACAATGGTGCCATCCAGAGGCAAGTTCTTTTTTTCATTCAGGTGGATGGTGAGCTCCAACGCTGCCGCCGACGAGCAAAGAAGAATGCTACAGAAGATGGAGCAAATTATCTGAGATGGTGTAATCTGCCGACGGGCCGGAGAAAGCGGGCGCAAATAGTCGAGTCGTTGCATTGGATTAAGTCTCGGTTTCGCAGGTTATCCAGTCGACGATGTAATCTGGAAGTTGATTATCCTGAACGTCGGTTTCAGAAATTACGCGGTGGGCGACTTTTAATAAGCTGATATCAACATCTATTGAACGATTCTCATGCTTGAGACGATAAGCACAGGTCGTCGGCATGATGTCGAGAATGGATAGATCATTGGGGGAGAGTTTTACGCATTCAGGCTTGATACTGCAACGGTTGGCGTAGTCGGTACATCGGCAGGATTCAGTATCGAGGTAGCGGCAGGCGACGTTGGTGTAGTGGACCCTGCCGGTATCTTCATTTTCCAGCTTAACAACGCAGCAACGACCGCATCCATCACAAAGGGTTTCCCACTCGGTGTGATCGAGAGCCAAAAGAGGGCTGGCCATGCTTAAAATCCCCATCGAAAGTAAATATTCTGCATCACCGCGCTGCGAAACTGAAGCAGATGACGGTTCAGTAAGAAAGGGGAGATATGGACCCGCAAGGCAGCAGGCAGTTGATTATGGCGCTTCACGAGATCTGGAACAGTGGCGACATTGAGAACATCCCGGATGTTTATGCTGTTGATTGTATCGTGCACTGGGCCAAGGGCTGGGG
>CAYSMI010000114.1:0-5611 GCA_964432165.1 uncultured Acidiferrobacter sp. | reverse complement strand
GGTCAACGCGATCTTTCTTAAATCCTGATTGGGTTCGCTGGCGCAAACGCGTGGGGTTGGGCTAAGGCAGACAGATGAAAATCACACAGGTCGATGTTTTCGCCAAGCGCCTTCCGATGGCGTCGGGCTACAACATGTCGAGCGCGGCGGTTGGTGACCCCGATACGACGGTCGTGTCCTTGCTGACGGACACCGGGCAGATCGGCTGGGGCGAGATCTGTCCAACTGGCCCTTTGCCGCAGGTGGAGCATACCGGGAGCATCCGCGCAGACCTTGGCCTGCTCGGCCCGGCGCTGGTCGGGGTTGACCCCCGGCGCATCGGTCTGGTGCATGACGTGATGGCCGCCACCATGGACGGCGGACAGGGAGCCCGGTCGGCGGTCGATATCGCCTGCTGGGACCTGTTGGGCAAGGTGTATGGTGAGCGGGTCTGTGATCTGCTGGGCGGCGCGCGGATGGATCCGGTTTTGACCTATCACGTTGTTCCGATTGGTACGCCCGAGGCCTCAGCCCAGCTGGCGGGGGAATTACAGGATGAGGGTCATACCAAACTGCAGTTGAAGTCCGGCGGACGGCATGTCGATGAGGACATCGATGCGATTCACGCGGTCGCCCGGGTGATTCGTTCAGGCGTTGATCTTTTTGTGGACTGCAACCGGGGCTGGACCGTCAGCCAGGCGATACAGGTTTCCAGTGCGTGTCGCGACCTTAAACTTGCGATCGAGCAGCCGTGTGCAAGTTATGCCGAATGCGCTACTGCACGGGCGCACCTGCATCACCCGCTGATACTCGATGAATCTGCCACTGACCTTGCCACCATCGCCCGGGCCATCGCGACCGGCGTGGCCGATGGATTCGGCATGAAACTGACGCGCATCGGGGGAATCAGCGGGATGCGCGCCGTCCGTGATCTGTGCGAGGCCTTTAAGACGCCGACCAGTTGTGATGACTCCTGGGGTGGCGACATCATTGCCGCGGCCTGCGTGCATGTGGGGGCCACACTACAGCCCCATCTCAGCCGCGGTGCGTGGATATCAGATCCCTACCAGGCGGGACATTATGACGAGGCGCACGGCCCGCGGATCGTCAACGGCATGATCGCGGTGCCCCCGGGCCCCGGGCTCGGGATCACCATTCCCGAGGGCTGTTTCGGTTCCCCAATCGCGAGTTATTCGTAACGTCAGACTATGGGGCGGGGCAGCAGTCCAGCCCGTTCCGTGATCGGCCGGATGGCGGCCTCCCATTCGATCGCCATGATGTGTACGCCGGCGACGCCTTTCATAGCGCGCAGCTGCTCTATCTGTTCAAGGCAGATATCCTGCCCTTCGGCGCGCCAGGCATCGCGTCGTGCCTCCTTGTCGTCCTCACTGATCCCTTGAACGGCGCCATCCATACGCTTTAACAAGTCATCAGGAATAATGATCCCGGGAATCTTCTCATTGAGAAACCGGGCCATCGGGCTGCTTTTCAAGGGGCCGATACCTGCCAGGATGTGTACCTTCTCGGTGACCCCAAGATCGACCAGCCGGCTCATGAACTGGCGGAAGATGTCCATGTCAAAAATCATCTGGGTCTGGACAAAGTCCACCCCGGCGGCCATTTTCTTGGCAATGCGCAGCGGCCGAAAGGAGATCGGCTCGGAAAAAGGACTGCCCGCTCCGCCGATAAAGAGTCTCGGTCCGCCGCCCTTGATCTCATCACCAGACTGGAACTGGTTCTTGTCGCGCATTTCCTGAAGCATGCGGATCAACTGCATCGAGTCGATATCCTGCACATTCTTGGCGCCCGGATGGTTACCAAAAGACTGGTGATCACCGGAAAGACACAGCACATTGCGGATGCCGTGGATATAGGCGCCCATGAGGTCGCTTTGGATGGCCAGGCGGTTGCGGTCGCGACAGGTCATCTGGATGACGGGCTCAAGACCACGCTGCGCCATGTAGATGCCGGTGGCGATACTGCTGAGGCGCACAATCCCGGTCTGGTTATCGGTTACGTTGGCCGCATCGACCACACCCTTCAAGAGATCGATCTTGCGGTCCACAACCTTGGTATCCATATGCTTGGGCGGGCCGAGTTCGCCGGTCACGGCAAAATGGCCTCCGGCCAGAACCTTTTCGAGATTGCTCCCGGACTTGAGCGTGGTCACAACCCGGGCATCGGCATCTGTAGACATCAGTGCAGGCCTTAGCTCAGTCTGCGCCGAAGAAATCGTCTTCGTCGAGGTCGTCTTCGTCGTCGTAGTCGTAGGTGATTTCCTGCTCGACCCTGATCATGACGTCATCGCCGTTCAGCTTCGCTTCGTACATCTCGACAGGGCGTTCCGCAGCACCCTTCATCTCGCCACTTCGAAGATCCCACTGCCAGAGGTGCTTGGTGCAGGTCAGCAGCCCGTCTTTCAGAAGACCCGAATCGACCAGCGGTTCGGCAAGGTGTGGGCAGGTGGGGGGAAAGGCGCGGATACAGTCCCCGAGGTTGGTCACGATGACGTCTACCCCGGCAACGCTGACCCTCTGGAGTTTGCCTTCGGCCAGTTCAGAGATGCTGCAGGCGCGATGCCAGGTCTCGTCGAGTTCCACCGCATCGGCTGAAGTCTCGGTTGGCACAGGCCTTTTCATCGGCGACTGCGGCGGGGCAACTTTTACCGATGTTGCCCGTTCGCCGGCTTCGCGCGCCGCCTGCTGGCGCAGATCATCACTGACGACCACCCGGCGCATGCTGCCGCCGCGGCTCTTCGACCAGTCTTTGGCCGGTTGAATATCCATCAGCGTATCGGCAATACCCTGACGGTCGAGAAGGTCCCAGATCTTGGACCAGATGCAGGGGATGGCGGGGTCCACCTCGCACATCCCACCTTCTGAACCCCCACACGGTCCGTTCTGTAGTTGTTTGGGGCAGCGGGTGATGGGGCACAGCCCGCCGGTGTATTCCAGGACGCAGTTGCCGCAGCCGACGCAGCGTTCTTCCCAGATTCCGGGTTCGGTCGGCTGGCCCATGAAGTTGGTATCGAGGCCCGGCAGGATCGGCGTGTCCATATATTTTTCGGCCAGCGTCTGCACGCCGACCCCGCAGGCCATGGACAGCACCGCATCGTATTCGCCGATATTTTCTTCAAGGGGTGCCACGAATTCCTGAACGCATTGGCGCTGCACGGTGACTTCCTCGACCTCAAGTTCCTGGCCTTCAGCTGCAGCGGCTGTGCGTAACGTCGCAGCCATCGCGCTGGATTCTTTCTTGCCTCCCGCAAAGCAGACCGACACGCAGGTGCCGCAGCCGACCGTGAGCACTTTCTTCTTGCCCTTGAGCATCCGCTGGATATCTTCCAGTGGTTTTTGTTCGGCAACAATCATGGTAAGCCTCTTAGGCGTTTACGCAAACGGGTGTGAGGGTGCATGGAAATTCTCTCTTTTCATATGTTAACCGGATGTTAAGACCGGAGCATGTGCGGCTGACGCCTGGCGCAGCGGACTGGGCCCATTCGCACCGGCCTTTTCGCTCAAGCTTATGAGCGCCTTAGCAAGGTTTTCATGATCGCCGGGTGTCAGATGCATCATATGTACCCGGTCACGACCCAGGCCGCAGCCGTCCAGCCAGTCGGCGATGCGTTTTACCCGCTCGGTCACATGCAGGTTGCCGGTATTGAAAAAACATTCACCTGGCTGACAGCCTGCCACCAT
The DNA here is from genome assembly GCA_964432165.1 of uncultured Acidiferrobacter sp. Classification (GTDB taxonomy): domain Bacteria; phylum Pseudomonadota; class Gammaproteobacteria; order Arenicellales; family UBA868; genus UBA868. Next base: position 1,934 of record CAYSMI010000114.1, on the reverse strand, counting down.
GACCGCATCGGCGCCGCTTTCGAAGGCGTGCATCAGCTGCAGTGTGTCAACCCGACCGGAGCAGGGAACCTCTACCACGCGCGTGTGGACTTGCTGGGATGACAGACGATTCTGCGCCTCGCAGACCTGATGCGTCGTCTCCCGACACTGCGGGCAGGCAAAGAGCATGACCGATATCATGTCCTCTGTAGCATCAACAGCAGCCGCGGCGCTTTCGACGGACGCCGGCTCCGTATTCAGCGCATGAATGGTGTCGATCACGGTGTCGTGGGTATTGATATTCATCTCGATCGCGCCCGTCGGACAGGCCGCTGCGCACAGGCCGCAGCCGGTACACAGGTCCTTGTCAATGACGGCTGCACCCTGAATGCCGCCGACGCCGATCAGTGCATCATCGATGCGGGCTGCGCCGAAGGTGCAAAAACGCACGCAGTTGAGGCAGGCAACACAGACCGGTGCCTCCACAACCGCAAGCGGCCGGGCCACGGGCTGGGTGGATTGGGGGGCCGGCAGATCAAGGACGACCTCTCCTCCGTGGGCGCGGGAAACACAGACCGTCAGGTATTCCGAGCGCTCGCTTTCGTTGAGCGCTGTATCCCGATGATCGACCTCGCCCGAGAGATAGCGCGTGCGGCAGGTCCCGCAACGGCCATTGGAGCAGTCCAGTGGCACCTCGTAACCATGCTCATACAGCACGTGCAGAATAGTCCGGTTGGGGGGTACCTCAAAGACGTCCCCGGTGGATGACACCCGGACGCTGAAAGTTGTGTTCTTAGAAGCGCTCATCAATACTTACTCTTCGCAAGTTGCTATTGTGAACGATATGACAGCAGTCGTAGAAGGCCCGGTGTCGCTTTTGCGCAGATTAATGCGACAGGCAAAAACATCAGATTATCGCGGCTTCTGTGGGATACGGCCCATGAAAGGCAAAAGCGGGAAAGATCAATGTCGCGCGACGGGCAGTAAACACACTGGGCCCTGGGAAGAATACGCCCATGAATGATCACACCGTTTCTGACTGGTATGAAACGCAGGCGCTTTCGGACAGCATTTTCCTCATCCGCGAAAAGCACGTTGCACACTGGCTGCGCTGCAACATCTGGCTGGTGAAAGGACGGGAGGGAAATCTCGTGATCGACTCCGGCATGGGATTGTCACCGCTGAAGCCGCGCCTGCTGGCGCTTGCGGGATCATCCTTGACAGCCGTCATGACGCATTGTCATTTCGATCATGTGGGCGGTCTTTTTGAATTTGAAAAGCGCCTTGGCCACCGGGCTTGTAGTGACAACTACCTTGATCCCATGACCTGCTTTAAAAAGACGGGCGGCGAAGCCTTTGTGCGCGCGGAAACCTTCAGCGCCTTGCCCTTTGACGGTTTTTCGTTTGCATCCTACGAAGTCCGGCCAGCACCGCTCACGGGTTACCTCGATGAGGGTGATGTGCTGGATCTTGGCGACCGGTGTTTCCAGGTGTTTTCCCTGCCGGGACACTCACCCGACTCGATTGCGCTCTGGGAAAGCAAAACCGGAACACTCTTCAGCGGCGACACCATTTACGATGGCGATCTGTACGATACGCTGTATCACTCCGATCCCGATGCCTACCGGGAAAGTCTGGAGCGGCTTCGGGCGTTGCCGATTCAGACCGTGCACGGGGGACACTTCGGCTCTTTTGGAAAAGACCGGATGAACGAGGTGATTGCAGGCTATCTGGCGGGAGAGGGCCGGCTGGTGGATCCGAAGGACTGGGTCAGCAAGCAGCTCTTGTAATCGTCCGGATCAGCGGTTGGCGCGTAAGGCATGCCACACGCCTAACCGGAAGATTCTGAGATAATCCACGGCATCCCAGAATTCTTTGGGTTCTTTATGAGTTTTCGTGGACGATACCTGAACCAACAGATGTTGCTGGAAGTGAGTCCAGCTGTAGTTTTCTTC
>CAYSMI010000113.1:0-5652 GCA_964432165.1 uncultured Acidiferrobacter sp. | reverse complement strand
AGCACGCCCAGAAGCACCGGCCCGCCGACACCGCCGATCTCCGCCGCTGAAAAGAAAAGACCCCCAGCAGTACCGGCGCGCTTGTCGCCCACACCGGGCACTTCCACCAGGGTCAGCACCAGTACCGTCATCATCGACCCCGCGGCGACTCCTTCGACCACTAGCGCGAGGTAAAGCCAGATTCCTACGGGCTCGGCGAGCAGTGCGAGACTCGCCACCACCGAGCACGAGAAGAGTAATGTCAGTACGGAAAAGCGCCTCGTACCAACCGCCATCCGGGGCAACGCCAGGGCGCTCAAGATTCCGATACCGACCGGTATGGTTGCAAGCACGCTCGCCCTACTTGCGCTGGCACCAAAACTTTGCAGTATCTCGACTAGCCAGTTTCCCATTCCGTGGTTTATTGCAAATACGGCGACGCTCATCAGCAGGATGAGTCGTACCGCAGGGATGCGCACTATATCGCTGAGGTCAGAAAACGTTGTTTTCCTCACTGGCATGAGGTCCGGCTGCGGCGGGGTCCTGGCCGCCACCGCAAGCCAGAAAACCCCGCTCGCAAGACTGACGCCACCCCATATCTGGAGCAGCAAACGCCAGTTGCCTTCGAGCATGGGGAGCACCAGCGGCTGCGTCAGCAGAAGCGCGGCCATCGCTCCGATTCCGGGACCGGTGATGTAGATGCCCATCGCGAAGCCGCGTGTTGATCCGCGGAAGTGCTCGCTGACGACTTTGGGCGCGCCGGCAGAGATCAGCGGCCCACCAATACCAAAAAGAGCTACCGCGGCCAGCAAATGCACGTACTCCTGGGCACAGCCCCGGAAAATGCCAGACAGGCCGATGATGAGCGCGCCGATTGCGAGTCCCCAGCGACTGCCCAGACGGTCGAGCAGAATCCCGCAGGGTATGGCGGCAAAGATGTAAACAAACTGCCATGCGCCCATGACGGTGCCCATTGCGCTGTGACTGAAACCGAGATCAGACTCAATCTCACTGACAAGCGGCGCCAGGCTCGCCATGCTGAGCCCAAAACCCATGTAACAGAGCCACACGCCCCCAAGCATCCACCAGCGGCGTGGACTGTGCTCAGTCCGAGTCGATAATTCCGGCACCGGCGCCAAATCTTAAGGACCGCTCTGACTCGGGAACCAGCAGACGGTCCGCCAGCGATTTAAGGCCCCGAACGGTTTTCTCATCGGCAGTGAGACCTTCGGTCTCGCAATCCAGATGGCACTGGCGTTCACGAGCTGCATCGACGAGCACGGTACCTGCGGGCGCATCGATTGAGGTCCTGGTGGCATTCAGCCAGACCTCCCCTGCGCCCGGTGTGTCCGTCCTGTGTTCTTGCGCCTGCCTCTCAAGGCAGATCACTTCGCCTTCCGAACCACTCGAAAATACGTAATGAGCGGTTTCGATGTTCAGGATGACATCCGGATTTAGCTTTCGATGCCCGAGCGCTAATGCCGTTGCTGTAACCAAGGGACTGTCGGTGCGGGCAATCTGTACCGGCGCATCCGGCGCAGGCCACCCGTGCTGTAGCAGATCACAGCCTGCAGCCGCGAGATAAATGGCTGATATCGGTTCGTCAGCGATCGCAAGACCAACCGGTTGGGTATCGAGATCCGGAAAGACTCTCGCTACCCGGCCTTCGTCCAGCCCGGTGAGTACGTTAAGCGCTTCGAGGTCCCCCGAAAGACCGCAGGTCTGCAGCCATAGGATCGGCGCAACCAGATCCTCGGCGAGCCCTATAGGAAGGCCGACACCCCGACCGGCCTTGAACAGGAGTTGTTGAAATTCCGCTGACGATTGCCGCATCAGCCACCCTGGGGTGTAACCGAAAGCCACCAGTCATCGGCCCAGGGCTCAACAAGCTCGTTCACCAGCGGTGCACCCTGAAACATGGTAATTCGCGTCCACAAAGATGATTTCGGATCGAATTTGGCAGCACCAAAACAGGCCAACTTGAATCTCAAGATATCGAGCGGCGAACAATCTTCGCTGATCAGATTGTCCCTGATCTCTCCATAGGGGTAATCCTCTAGCGACTGGGCCCGACGCGCGAGGTGCCGGTACTCCGGATGCTGCTGTAAAAATGCCATGAGCGTCTGCTGCGGGTCTGATTCCGAAAGCGCCTGGCGAAAAGCCCTCATGTCCCGTGCGATGGCGACAGGCATCTCCCGATCAGCGCCGGGTTCTTCCGTGCGTCGGCCAAAGCGGGGTTCCAGCTTGTTCTCCGAGACGTACCAGAAGTGGGCATTCTCTGAGTCCCTCGAAAAATCAAAGCGGTCGGTCCAGCCGTACTGTCCATTCAGTCCTTTAAGAAACTCCTCGACGGTACCGGTCACCCGGATGCCCCGTTCCTCTTGTGCATGGAACATTGCGTCAAGGCCATCGGCCACCTCCGGGTATAACTCCAGAAGCAACGCCCCGAGCAACTCCTGGCCATCCAGCCCAAACATACTCTCCCCAAAACGAAAGAGCTCATCCCACAAACGCCTGGAGCGCTGTTCCTGGTCGACCTCGAGAAGCCATACTTCAAGCCTATCGAGTTCATGGGTAAGCCGCTGATTACGGTCTTTGTAATCCTGATCGCCGGTTTGCCACTCACTGAGGTGCTGTATGGTGCGTTTCACCAATTCAACCGCGCGCGTGACCTTCCCCGACTGAATACCGGACAGGGAGCGTACACGGGAGATCGCAGTTTCACGTACGAAAAACCACTGATGCAGGAGCTCCGGGTGACTGACTACGAAAGGCGCCATTCCAAGTCCTGTTGCGTTTCCGATGCCCAATGAGCGCTTCAGTTCGGGATCCAATGAAACGGACTGATCGGGCGCCCGTCGCGATGCGATGTGCTCGAGTTGGTCAAAGGTGAACTGGCGGATAAGATAAACCGTGAGCAACTCGGCCTGAAAAGAATTTTGGGTCTCCTGGCGTGATGCAATGCGCGACCGATCGCTGACACCGAACTTGCCGTTGCCATATACAGCCGTGGTACGCATCAGGTAGCCCACCTCATTGAGCCTGCTGGCTTTGGGCTGCTCGCCAGGGGAGAGGCAGTCGCATACGTACTCAAAAAGTCGAAGACTCCGGTTGGCTCGGGAAATCACGAGGTCGGTCGCTTGAAAACGTCCGGCCTCCTGAAGCGGCGCCTGAGTCCGAAGCCGGTCTATATCGACAGCCGAAGGCGTTCCGTCAAAGAGCACAAACGCTGCATCCCAGGCGGAGGCGATCACCCGGTCGGTGCGATCCTCATCGGCCAGCGGATTGGCGAACGCGACCAGTGAGTAGGTCCTGTCCGGCAGGTGGGCGGTATACACCGCGGTACCAAAACCGTCGTCGTTAAGGTCGAAGTGGCGGCGCTCGACCCGCCAGTTTTCTGCCGCCATGCGCCGAAGCAGAATCCGCATAAAACTGAGGCGTGTCGGAAAGGCCGCACCCATACGCTCAAGGGTGCAGACGGAGGCCGGTGGTCGAAGCGCAACCGGAGCTTGCGGCTCCCCGGATTCACGCATCCCACCGCTGGAATCTAGGGGGTTCGCCGCCGGCATGGCCTTGTACTCACAATCGGATCAGGCCGGGACAAAAGCCCGTTCGAAAAACCGCAGCCAGTTGGCGCCCATGACGGCACCGACCGCGCGCTCGTCAAAGCCGACCTGTTTCAGCCCGGAGACAATATTCGGAAAATCCCGACTGTCCCTGAACCATGACGGCTGCTCCGGAAAGCCGGGCGTATCGGCAGAGCCCTCGCCAAAATCCCGGTCGGTCGTCCAGCGGCCGTTGCGCATCCACTCCACTACGCTGTCCGGCTGATCCTGGCAAAGGTCTGAGCCGATGCCGATGTGGTCGATCCCAAACCGCTCGGCTGTATCTGCCACCATTTCACAGAAACTCTCAAGTGTGCATTCATTTCCGTCACGAAGATGATGCGGGTAAAGCGAGAACCCGATCATGCCTCCGGATTCGGCCAATGCCTTCAGCACCGCATCTGATTTATTGCGCAATGCCGGGTGCCAGAACGCCGGGTTCGCGTGGGTAATCGCAATCGGCCGGGAGGAATGCTCGATGGCGTCCAGTGTCGAGCGCTCGGCGGAATGGCTCATATCAATGACCAGTCCAACCCGGTTCATCTCAGCGATCACCTGCCGGCCCATCCGGGTAATCCCGGGGTCGTCTGATTCATAACAACCCGTCGCCAGCAGCGACTGGTTGTTATAGGACAACTGCATGAAACGTGCGCCTAACTGATGGCAGATCTCGACCAGTCCGATGTCCGCCTCGATTGGAGAACAGTTCTGGAAGCCGAAGAAAACTGCCGTCCTGTCACTTTGTCTTGCCGCGAGAATGTCTTCAGCAAAGCGACCCGGCATGATGAGATCTTGATGATCCTGAAAACGCCGGTTCCAGTCCGCGAGGTTGGCTGTGGTCTGCCCGAAATCCTCGTGGTAGCAGACGGTGACATGAACTGCGTCCAGCCCACCCTCTCGCATCTGGCTGAAAATCTTGCGAGACCAGTTGCAGTACTGAAGACAGTCGATTCTCGCGTCTGTTAGCGCCGTTGGAGCCCCGGACATTTCATAACCACTCGGTTTCAAAAGGCAGGCTCGACATCCGCTCTACCCCGGATTCGGTGATGATAACCTGTTCCTCCAGTTTCACGCCTTCACGACCGCCTTCGACGCCAATAAAGGACTCCACACAGATCACCATCCCGGGCGCCACAACCCCCTCATACCCTTTCGCGTCGAGATCAACCTGGTGTTTGATGCTCGGATACTCGTCGGCGAGTCCCACTCCATGCATCAGGGAAGGATAACGCTGGGAGAGATATTCCGGGGGAATCTTCCAGCACTGTTCAGAGACCTCGTGGAGACTGCGCCCGGGCACCAGCGCTGCGATATTGGTCTCGATCTGCTCAAAGGCGGCTGCATACAGACGCCTCTGCGCATCGCTGGGATGGTCTCCGCAAAGCCATGATCGCGAGATATCCGAACAGTAGCCGTAGGGGCCGATCAGGTCGGTATCAAAACTGACGAGATCTCCTGCCTCGATGGGACGCATGGAACACTCCCGGAACCACGGGTTGGTCCGTGGGCCCGAGGAAAGCAGGCGTGTCTCGATCCATTCCCCGCCAAGACGGATGTTGGTTTCGTGCATCCGGGCCCACAAGGCGTTTTCGGTGATGCCCGGCGCCAGAGCCTCGCGCATCGAATGGCAGGCCGCCTCACAGGCATTCATCGACACCCGCATCAGCGCAAGCTCATCGGAGGACTTGATCGCCCGGGCGCGCTCAGCGATACCCTCACCTTCGTGAAGCACCAGTCCGGTCGCCCGCAGCGCGTCACAAGGCATAAAAGACAGCCGGTCGATCCCGAGGTTGCGGTCTTCCCCGCCGTAGGTACACATCAGATCATCTATCTCAGCGGCAAACTTGCGGGCGCGGGTTTCGCCATGGGAACCTGCTGAGAAAAAGTAAAAGGACGGGATCACCCGGTATTCATCAACCCCGGGAAGACCCTCGGCAAGATGTGGGTGATTGGCGTAATCGAAGAGGACAACCGGGCCCTCCAGCGCAACGAACACACAGCGGGTCTCGTAATGGGAGCACCATACCTGCATATTGGTGGCGTCGGTCGCGTAACGGGTATTGATCTG
>CAYSMI010000112.1:0-5663 GCA_964432165.1 uncultured Acidiferrobacter sp. | reverse complement strand
AGGATGAGTAAATGAAAAGCCACGTACAGGTATGTGTGATTGGAGGCGGTGTGGTGGGCTGCTCGGTGCTCTATCACTTGACGAAACTGGGATGGACCGACGTCATGCTGCTCGAACGCTCGGAACTGACCTCCGGTTCCACCTGGCATGCCGCCGGCGGCTTTCACACCCTGAACGGCGATACCAACATGGCAGCGTTACAGGGCTACACCATCAAGCTCTACCGAGAGCTGGAGGAGTTGACCGGGATGTCCTGCGGCCTGCACCACGTCGGCGGCGTCACCCTGGCTGACACACCCCAGCGCATGGATATGCTCAAGGCGGAAAGGGCCAAGCACCGCTACATGGGCCTAGAGACACAGATTCTCTCTCCCGCCGAGATCCGCGAAGTTGCCCCGGTCACCAATACGGAAGGCGTGCTCGGCGGGTTATACGATCCGCTCGACGGACACCTTGATCCCGCGGGTACCACCCATGCTTACGCCAAAGCGGCCCGTCTCAACGGTGCCCAAATTGAACTGCACACGATGGTTACGCAGACCGATCCACAAGCCGACGGCAGCTGGGAAATCGTGACCGACAAGGGAACCGTGACCGCTGAACATGTCGTTAATGCCGGGGGTTTGTGGGCGAGAGAAGTCGGGGCCATGGCAGGGGTCTATCTCCCGCTGCATCCGATGGAACATCAATACGTGGTGACCGACGATATTCCCCAGATATACGAGCGCGACCTTGAGCACCCGCACGTCATGGACCCCGGGGGCGAGAGTTACCTGCGTCAGGAAGGTCGGGGCCTTTGCATTGGTTTCTACGAACAGGCGTGCAGGCCATGGGCGGTTGACGGCACTCCCTGGGATTTTGGGCACGAGCTGCTGCCGGACAATCTCGACAAGATCAGTGATTCCATTGCCTTTGCCTACCAACGCTTTCCTGTGCTGGAGACGGCTGGGGTCAAGACGGTTATCCACGGCCCGTTTACCTTCGCACCCGACGGCAATCCCCTGGTGGGGCCGGTTCCGGGATTACGCAACTACTGGTCTGCCTGTGGCGTGATGGCCGGGTTCAGCCAAGGCGGTGGTGTGGGGCTCACCCTCGCGCAGTGGATGGTAGAGGGCGAGCCGGACCGTGATGTATTCGCCATGGATGTGGCGCGATTCGGTTCCTGGACGAATCCCGGGTACACCTTGCCCAAGGTCATCGAAAATTACCAGACGCGCTTTTCAGTCAGTTATCCCAACGAGGAACTGCCCGCGGCGCGCCCCTTCAGAACCACGCCGGCCTACAATATCCTGGAATCGCTGGGCGCGGTTTTCGGCCAGCAGTTTGGCCTTGAAGTCGCGAACTATTTTGCGATCGACGATGAGCCGGGATACGAAACCCCCTCGTTCCGCCGCTCCAACGCGTTTGCAGCCACGGCCCGCGAAGTGATGACCGTGAGAGAGCGGGTCGGCATCAATGAGGTACAGAACTTCGCCAAGTTCTCGGTGACCGGCAAAGGCACCCGTACTTGGCTTGACGGGATCATGGCAGGGCGTATCCCTCAGCCCGGAAGGGTGAGCCTCACCCCGATGCTCTCAGCCAAAGGCCGGCTGATCGGTGACTTCACGATTTCCTGCCTCGCAGAAGATGAGTTTCAGCTGACCTCATCCTACGGCTACCAGGCTGTCCATGAACGATGGTTGCGCATGCACCTCAAAGACGGGGTTGCCATTCAGAACATCTCGGACCGGCGTACCGGTTTTCAGATCGCTGGCCCACTGGCACGCACCGTGCTGACCGAGGTGACCCGCGCCGATGTCTCGGCAGAGGCGTTTTCATTTCTGGACGTCAAGCGCATGACGGTCGGTATGTGTGACTGCATCGTGCAACGGCTGAGTTACACCGGGGATCTTGGTTACGAGATTTACACCGACGCGATGGATCAGCGGGCACTCTGGGACGCTCTTTGGAGCCAGGGGCAACAACACGGGATGCGCCCCTTTGGCATGCGCGCAATGATGAGTCTTCGACTCGACAAGTTTTTTGGCAGTTGGTTGAACGAATTTTCCCCGGACTACACCCCCGCCGAGACCGGTATGGACCGATTCATTGCCTTTGAAAAAAAGGCGGACTTCATCGGCCGCGCAGCAGCTGAAACCGAGCGTCAGGCAGGCGCCAGACGAAAACTTGTTGTCTTCGAGGTTGATGCGGATGATGCAGACGCGGTGGGATATGAGCCTGTCTGGATCGATGGATCGGTAAAAGGTTTTTGCACCTCGGGCGGATATTCCCATTACGCAAAAAAATCGATAGCCCTCGCGCTCGTTGATGGTGACTCACTAAGCAATGAACTTGAGGCGAAGATCGAGATCCTGGGCGACATGCGCGGTGCAAAAAGAATCAACCAAATGCTTTTTGATGCCGACGGACAGCGCATGCGGGGATGATCGGCAACAACGGTACCGTTATGGTGATTAACCACCCCGTGCTTTGGAGCAGTACGGATGACACTGAACATTAAGTTATACGGCATGGGCCAGACACGCTCGGCCCGGTGCCGGTGGACGCTCGATGAGCTGGGTCTTGCCTACGAGTATGTTGATGACCGGCGTCTGTTGCACAGTGATGAATTGGGCGCTTTGCACCCACAGGGCAAGATGCCGGCGATTCTCATCAATGACCAGGCGTTGTTTGAATCTGCAGCGATCTGTGAGTACTTGTGTGACCTGGTGGGCGAGCCGGTGCTGATCGGAGCGGTAGGGACTTACGCCCGGGCGCTACATGCCCAGTGGACCGCATTTGTTTTGACCGAACTGGATGCCTATCTGTGGAGCGATTTCAAGCACACCCGGATTTATCCGGAGGAGATACGCGCGGCTTCGGTAAGGGCGGCCAATGCAACGGAAATTCAAAGTGCACTTCGTGTGCTGGATTTAGAACTGGCCACCAGGACTTTCCTGGTCAACAACTGCTTCAGTGTCACAGACATTATTGCCGGGTGGAGCATTAACTGGGCGGCCAATGCTGGCCACCTGGAGCCATACACCCATCTTTCCCGATATCTGGCACGTCTTCAGGAGCGGGAACACTGTGCCATAACGGTGGGATAAAACTGTACTCTGTGCCAGCAGAGGTGTTTACTCCCCCAGGCTTTGCTGTCGGGAAAGACGAATAGGTCAAGATGCTGAACGCTGGTGTTCAACAGTATGAAGGTGACGGCGATGGCGTCAAAGGATCACTAAGCTAATCGATCGGCTCCAACTGGTCAGATTTCCTGCGTTCATTGATAATTCTGCGTACATAGCCCGAGCAATGGTCGGGGTCAATCTCCTTGGCCTTTGCAAGCCGCCAGTCGTCACTGTAGCCATATTGCTCCAGAAAGGGTCCGAACAGAGGTTCGTAGTGCTGGCAGTCGTGCTCAGTAAACCAGTGGCGCCAGAAGCCATGGGCCTTGCTGCGCACGACACGCCGGAACTGTTTCGGCACCCTGCCATGGCTCTTGATGCGCGCACCTAAAAAATTTTCTAGCCGGGCGTAATTCTGGTCCACGAATTCTTCATACTTGAATATGAATGCGCGATCGTCTGCAACGAGCGCTTCCAGAGCACCCCATTTCTGGTGATCTTTCCAGAAGAAAGCTGAATCGAGCGTAGGATGTGGAAGATTCAGGTGAGCCTCAAGGTCCACCAGTGCCACAGACTCCGGATCCTTCTCTTTTTTCTCCAGCAGCAGGAGTTGTTGCCTGACAAAACGATCGTCGTAATAAAGGTGGTCATAGTGTCGATAGAGAATGTAACTGATCAGACGGTCACGCGGATCCCTGACCAACCAGATCACTTTGTCGTAGGCCTCAAGAGAGGAAAGGTCAAACGCAGACCCGATGATTTCTTTGTTAATAAGATCCTTGGGGTTTCTCTCGGCATTGCTTTTGCCCAGATATTTGTTGTATCTGGTGGGTAGAAACTGGCCTTCAAAAAACCGCAGGTAGCGGCGAGGGTAACTCTTGACCAATGTCGACCAAAGTCCTGTCGTACCGGATTTGGCCAGTCCAAGAACCGCGATTTTTGCCATAAGCAGGATGACCTTTAGTGAAACGGTGAGATCGTTGTGCGAGCTGAGGGATATTATCCACAGCGGGTTAAGTCGACTACTCTTGTCTTATCCGTGAATCATTACTGGCGATAGCACCCAGGCCTTTGAGCAGATCATAACGGGTGAAACCACCCATGTTATGGTATTCACTCGTTGACCATGGGGTGCACCGGATCGGTGAGGCCTGCGCAACACCTTTTGGGCATTCCCGCCGCTATCGATCGAGGACACCGTTGAACTGTTATTGTTATGCGACACTACGTTATCAAGACGTCGGATGACCCAACATCAACGGTAGACAGGCCAAGCAATATCCTGATCCATGTTCCGAGAACTGCAGGAACCTATTTCCATAATTGCCTAACCGCGAATGGCGTGCCGGCAGTGGATCATGTAGAGCGGTTCCTCGACCCGTCCATTGATGCCAAATCCGACGGGCGTCTGCCCAAGATAGTTGACCAAAACCCGCTGTGGGTTTCGGGTCACATGAGATACGGCACGCTAGTCAAACACTTTCCTGTTGAGCAGGGCAACCGCTTCTTTATCCTCTTGCGCAACCCATTTGACCAGTTGATCTCCCAGATCAACTGGCAGATCAACACGTTATGTGGAAGTTATGCTGCGCTCGCCTATATGCCCAATTATCAGTTCCGGACCCTCCTTCGTATTTGCATTGAAACAGTAGATCGCCAGAACAATCTATTGAACATCCTGAACAGATATTTCGGTAATTTCCTGAACAACCAGAGCAGATCTTTATCTCTTCTCGATAAGGGACGACTGGACCCGAGCGAGATCAATGATTTTTCCGATCGGGCGTTTCAACGCCTATCCGGGCTGGACGGATTCTGCCTAGAGCCGGGCTTAGCTGGATTTCTAGAGGATCTGATATTGCGGTCAAAAGGGGACGAGACGACACCGGTTTCAGTCCAGGGTGTATCCCAGAATGCCTCGCTCCCGGTCTTGAATCCGACGCTCGTCAGCTCTTCAGCATTTATGAACGAGGTATTCAGGCTGCAGTTTGCGGATTTTGTGCTGTACCGCAATGCTCAGCATATCCTCGGCGGCGGCTCGTCCGCGCTGAACTGGGATAGTGTCGACAGTCTGTTGGCTGACTGTAGCGTTATCCTTCTCGAGGCCCGTTCCCGAGACCGGCAACCGGATTCCCGTTTGCTTTTCAAGGCTAGACAGCGAATTAAACGTTTCATCTGGTTAGCACGACCTGCCAATCTCCTGGCCAGGAAAATCAATCTGAGATGGCTAATCTCTTTTCTCGAATGCCTGCCTTCGGCAACTCTCCGCAATCTTCTGAGAGGGCCTCGATCCATTTGCTGGAAAACGGCGAGTGTGGTTTTCTTGGCAAAGATCAGACTCCAGATAAGATCTTCCTAGGATTCCTCTGATACAGGTTTGTTTACACTTGCCGGGGGACGTAAAGTCTACGAAGGTTTGCGTTCATTCTGATCCCAGAAGCTGGAAGTTGTATCCTGAACCGTGAAAATCATTCACTTCACCGACACCCACTTTATTCCCCAAGGCAGAACGTTGTATGGCCGTGATCCGGCAGCAGCGCTTGAGCGCTGTATCGACGA
>CAYSMI010000111.1:0-5692 GCA_964432165.1 uncultured Acidiferrobacter sp. | reverse complement strand
GCGGCTGCTCCCACACCTGGTAAAAAACCCGAAGACGTCGCCGATTTGAGTAACGGAAAGCAAGATCATTCACCCCATTTTCAAAGTCTGCCGCCCGCTGTCGTGCAAAAGATGCCTCATCGATCAGGATGCCAAGGCGGCGCATGAGGGTCGAGATATCCGCAAGGGCACGCGGTTCACTGATAAAGACCGGCAGGCCCAGTCTTTCCAGAAGCGCGATGTCCTCCGTGGGGTTACCGCTCCCCCACCCGACAATCAGGTCTGGTTTCAAGGCGAGAATTGTTTCTATGTCGAGACGGCTGTGGGTGCCGACACGGGGCAAGCTTTGCGCAGCAGCGGGAAAATCGCTGTGATCCATTACGCCAACCAGCCGATCCCCACCTCCGATGTGAAACAGAATCTCCGTCAGGTGCGGCGCGAGCGTCACCACACGTCGGGCCGGAGCATCCAGCAACACGCTCACGCCTCGATCGTCAACGATCTCGACCGCAAAAACCGGAACGCTACCGCAAGTTAGGGCAATACTGATTAGCACTCGAAAGCTGGCACGCACCTTGGCCATCAGGCTAACCACGATCACTGCTGCCCTGAGATAACGCAATCGGTGCATTGCGTCGATGTCTTCTGCCAGACAGCGTCAGATCCAACGAGCGGTGCCGGTCATCACCTGTGCGACCTTGCGCATTAAGGCGGGTGCCGGCCATGGGAGTTCGGCAGCGCCGGCGCGTTTCGCTGTCTGGGCATGCTCGTGCTCATCTTCTTTCATCTGCCGCACCACTTCCCGACTGCGAAGATCTTTGCTGGGCAGGCGGTCAAGGTGGCTATCGAGATGCGCCTCTACCTGCTCTTCCGTTTCTTTCAAAAACCCCAGGCTCCACCGATCTCCTGTCCATCCGGCCAGTGCACCTATGCTGAAAGCGCCGACGTACCATAGCGGATTGAGCAAACTCCTTCTTCCCCCGAGTTCCTTGAGACGGTTTTCGCACCAGATCAGATGATCCTGTTCTTCGGCTGATGCCTTGATCATGGCATCGCGTACACGCCTATCACGGGCAGTCAACGCCTGCCCCTCATACAGTGCCTGGGCGCAGACTTCGCCAACGTGGTTGACCCGCATCAGGCGGACCGATTCGCGCTTATCCACATCGCTCAGCTCAGCGGCATCGAGCCCCTTCGCGGGGTCCGCACGCCCCGTTCCCGCAGGCGTACCCGCGATAGTGGTTAACGCTGTCTGGGCGGCCGAGATCAGATGGTCAAGAGGACTTAATTCACGCGCTCGCGATTTGAACTCATCGGCTGCCATTTTCTTCCTTCATTATTCTATTGCATCCATTTTATGCCTACAAAAAACTCCCGGCCAGGCTGGCGGTAATAGCTCGCATGCTCATAATCTTCATCGGTCAGGTTGCCGACCTTGCCAACAAGGCGCCAGTTTTCGTTCAGGTGATAAGCGCCGCGAAGGTCGATCGTCGTATAACTTTTGATCACACGGGTATTAGCAAGGTCGTCATAGGTGCTGCCGGCAGAGAATACCGAGACGCCGGCCGAGCCGCTGGCAAAACTCCGGTCCAGTCGCAGTTCAAGGAATTCTCCGGGGCGGCGCGGCAATTCTTTGCCATCGTAGGTGCCGCCCTCCTGCTCAGCGGATAACAGCGTGAGCGCACCACCGATCTTCCAGGTGTCCATCACAGTATCCAACTGAAATTCAAGACCTTGAATCGTGGCCGCATTAACGTTCCCGGGTGCACTCGTCGCAGCATCGTAAGCAATCAGATTGTCCACGTCACTGGAGAAGACATTGGCGGTGAAGAGGCTTTTCGGATCCTGCCACCGATAACCTGCTTCCAGCGTTGCGGATTCCTCGGGATTCAGGTTCGAATTACCGAATCCGGGATAGTACAGTTCGTTGAACGTAGGCGCCTTGAACGCAGTTCCGTACTGCGCTGTTATACGGGCAGAGGAACTCAAGTCATAGCCGATGCTTGCATCACCCGTCAGCGAGTCACCGAACTGCTCATTGTCGTCGTAGCGAAGCGCCGCCTGAATGTCAACGACGCTTACGCTGCCGATAAATTGGCCAAAGGCACCGATATTGTCCCGCGAATCCTCGGTGTATGCGGTCGTGCTGGAGATCTTGTCGTTCAGGAAGTCAACTCCCACCGTCACCAGATTCTGAAGCATTACCGATACGTCATTTTGCCAACTGAGTGATGTCCTTGTGGAATCAAACCGGTCACCCGGTTTTCCATCTTTGAACATATTCTGCTGGTCCCGGCTCTGGCCGGCAGAGAACTTCATCGCCACATCGTCTGTGGCGGTAAAGTCAAGATTAGCTCCCAGAACATCTAGAAAGAAATCCGTCTCATTGGAGTAGCTGCCATCGAATTCATTTTCACCATCGGACGCAAGATAACTGACAGAGAATGCCGATCGCTCGTTCAATCTACCGGCAAGACTTGCCTGCAAAGAGAGGTTTTCGTAGCCATCTAGGTCGTCTTCGAAAGTGAAGCACCCGGCAGTACTGGACCCTTTGCAGACGTCATACCCGCTACTCTTCTCCTGGTTAACTGAAACCGAAAACCTTGTGGCATTCTGGCCTGCCGAGATCCGGGCGCCGAATTTGGAGTAGTCATCAGTTCCCCCGGTGGCGAAAGCGGATGCCCGGGGCGCCTTGGCAGGATCCCGGGTAAAGATCTGGATCACCCCACCGACGGCATCTGGGCCGTAGAGACTCGATCGTGGCCCCCTCACCACTTCAATCCGCTCGATCTGATCGGGATCGAGGAATTGAAACGCTGTCGAACCCAAAGTTGCGGAACCCACCTTGACGCCATCAATCAGCACCAGCACATGATCAAACTCAGCGCCCCTCAGGAAGACGGCACTGGGCTGGCCAAGGCCGCCAGTGTTACTTACCGAAAGTCCGGGGACCGTACGCAGAATGTCAGAGACGGTGACCGGCTGCAGTGCTTCGATTTCCTCACGATCAATAACGCTGACGGGTGCGAGCGACGCATCCACCGTCTGGGCGGTACGTGTCGCGGTTACGACGACGGGTTCGGTCTGGCCGTAAGACAAGCCGGAGAACATCAGGATAAAAACAAACGGGATAAAGCGGGCGTTTCGCGCCATTGGAGCCTCCCTCGCACCCTCCGTGCGACTGGTTGTGCGCAGGCCGAATTGGCGAAACGTTGCCGGAAAAACTGCACGGCCCCACGCGGTGGATTCAGGTGACTCCCTGGCCGGTCTCCGGACTCGTGAGCGCCCTAAGGCTTGGAGGATCTGCGCCTTCCCACGACGTTCTGTCGCAGTGGCATGAGCCGATCCAACCCACTTACCGTTGCGGGGGCAGTGCCGGGATTGCGCGAAACTCAATTCGCCGCGCACCGGCTTCCCGTTTCACCGCGGACGAAGTCGCCCGCGACACCAGAAAGTGGCCCCGATTATAGAATGTTGTTGCCATCCCGCCCAGCTAAAACTGCGCGACGACGACACGCCATGTCACGCTCGGGACAGACCTATTGCTTCGGTCGGAGGACTTGCTTGACTTTGGCCCCTGGAAACGTGAGCATTCGCCCCAGTATCGGCCCCAAAAGGGTTAAAAGGGAACAAGGCGCGCCCTGGGCGTAACCTTGGCTGTACCCGCAACTGTAGGCGGTGAGCAATGGGTCACCGAAGCCACTGGTCAGAGACCGGGAAGGCAGACCCGCTGCATGGAACCGCAAGCCAGGAAACCTGCCGGTACCGGCGTCGCTGGTCCAGGATCGGGAAAAGTTCGGGACGCGAACCACTGCGGTGGGCGGCGCATGAGGTCGCTTAATCGGAGAGGTTCGCTATGGAAATGCCAGCGCTCACGTCGAAAGACGAACCCACCCGTACACTGGAACAGGGCTTGCATTCCCCATGAGGTCGCGCGCCCTTCCTCTCGCGCTGGTGATCTCAGGCGTGCTCCACGCTGGTGTGATCGCGGTCTCTCACGAAGCGGCGCCCACGCTCACCTCTGACCCGACGCTGGTCTACAGCACGCAGTTGGAAGCGGTCCTTGTTGATGCTGTACAGGATAAAGGCGAGACGCTTTTGTCATCCGAAGCGGCAGCTGAATCGGCTGCCTTAGCTCACGAGGTGGACCCGATAGATGAACTTGAACATGAAGTCGGACGTCTTGAGCAACTCGCAGCTTCTTTGCAATCAAGATTGGAAGAGATCGAAGCGCAACGGAACGCTGAAAAAGCCCGCCACGACCGGGAGATACTCGCGCTTCGTGACAGCAACGAGGCGCGTGAGAGCGACCGCCGGCACGTTGAAACGCAGGTTGCCGATCTTGAAGATGCCCATCAGGCGCTAAGCGCCGAAAACGCCTCGCTTGCAAAGACACTCGCCGCCACGGAATCAGACCTTCGGGCAACGGCAAATGCGGAGGCTGCCTTGAAGGCCCAAGTACAGACACTCGCCAGCGAACTTCAAAACCAGCAGGACGCTCACCGGCGGCTTAAAGCAAAGGCCCGGGAATCCGAAGACGCCCGGCAAGCGCTACAGGCACAAAAACAAAATACCGATTCAGAAAATGAACGACTGGTCGTCCGCCTGTCTGAGAATGAACTCGCACTTGCCACAGCGCGACTTGACCGCCAGGCGATGACTGAAGAACACGTAGCGCTTAGCGAAGCAATGCGGGTGATCTCGAGCGAGCTCAAAAACCAGCACGACACCAATCAACACTTGCGCGATGAAACTGATCACACCCGTCAAACACTGACGGCGCTGGTTGCCGAAAAGCGAGAGACTGAAGCAGCTTATACCGAGACAAGCGCCCGTTTGCTGGAGACAGCATCAACCCTGCAGGCAATTAGCAAGGAAAATGAAGAACTTCAGAAAATGTTGTTGCGCTCTGAAGAAACGGCTGCCGATCTCAGGCAACAGCTCGATAATGTGCAGGCGTCAACCGCATCTCTGGAAACCGGAAATGCTTTAACCGAACTTCGTCCCGTTCCTGCAGCGGGTAACCCCAAGCCGGTCTATCCCAGGCTCGCGATCCGCCGCGGGATCGAGGGAGAAGTCAGCCTCTCGGTCAGCGTCTCATCCTCGGGACAGGTGTCCCGGGTGACGGTCAGCAAGCCAAGCGGCTTTTCGATTCTTGACCGGGCGGCAGTGGACTCAGTCAGGCAATGGCAGTTCACCCCGGCAACCCGGGACGGCACGCCGACAACCATGGTGATCGATATTCCCGTGCAGTTTCGCCTGATCGATGCCCGTGGCTAACGCCACCAAAAAATTAGACAACGCCATCGGCGTGTAACGCGCTGATAGTCTCGACCGGATAGTCCAACACCTCACGGAGCACCGCATTCGTATGCTCACCGAGGACCGGCGGCGCCCGTTGGACTTCGCCAGGCGTCGCCGAGAGTTTCAGCGGACTGCCCAGTAAATCCATCTCTCCGAGAGAACTGTGCGGGGCACTGACCCGCATTTTCCGGTGGAGCACCTGTGGATCGTTCAAGGCTTCATCGATCCGGTTGATGCGGCCACAGGGAATGCCCTCGGGCTCCAACAGCGCGAGCCACTGCCCGGTACGCTTTGTTTTCATCATTGATGAAAGCACAACGACGAGTTCACGCCGGTTCTGCACCCGATCACGGTTTGCAGAAAAACGTGAATCTTCTGCCAACCGAGTTTGTCCTGTGACTTCACAGAA
>CAYSMI010000110.1:0-5719 GCA_964432165.1 uncultured Acidiferrobacter sp. | reverse complement strand
TCGGTTCTTCGACGGTTAATTCCTACCGCCGTCTCTGGGATACAGGTTTCTGGGCGCCAATCTTCGCTGACTGGGGTTATCAGAACCGTACCTGTGCATTGCGGGTATCTGCACCAGGCCGATTCGAGTACCGCTCGGTGGATTCGATGGTGAATCCTTACCTGATGGGCTCCGCATTGCTGAAAGCTTTCGATGACGGTATCGAAAACGATCTGGATGCCGGCGAGGCCGAGGAACGCAATATCTATGAGGCGATCGACGCGGGTAAAGATGTCAAGAAATTGCCTATGTCGCTGGGCGAGGCCTTGGAAGAATTGCGCAATGATGAGGTCATTAAATCATCGATGCCTGGTGAAATGTTCAGAGTGTTCGAGCATTACAAACGCGACGAATGGGAACGCTTTATGCACGCCACGACAGAATGGGATATGGAAACCTATCTGGACTGCTTGCCCTGATTTGACGACGGCCGGACCGGGGCGGTGGATATGCACCACCCCGGTCGGGTTCCAAGTTTTGTATCTCAACTATTAATTTTACGGAGGTTAACGTCCTATGTGCGGGATAGCCGGGTTGATTCACCGGGGTAAAAGCAGCAATGTCGGCCGTGAACTGACCGCTATGCTGCAGTCGCTTAAGCACCGAGGCCCGGATTCGACAGGATTCGCGCTGTATGGCAACCCCAATGCTGGAGAGCATGTGCTGCGATTCAAAGTCGCTGAACAGGAAGATATGCGTCATGGCTTCAAGATCCATGATCAGGTCGTCGAGCGCAGAGCAGAGGTCAACCGTCGCCTGGATGAACTGGGAGCGCGCCGGATCAGCGAAGAAGAGGCTACCGAGTACGCGTTTCGTTACTGGATTGCCTTTGACGGCGACATGAAAAAGCTGGCGGATTACGTCGAAGATGTCGAAGGCGCCGAAATTCTGTCAATTGGTAATGCGCTGGAGTTGATCAAGGATTTGGGCGATGCAACCGTGGTGTCGGACCAGTATGGTCTTGGAGAGTTTGGCGGCACCCACGCCATTGGGCATACCCGGATGGCAACCGAATCTGACGTCGACATCCGCTCAGCGCATCCTTACTGGGCATATCCGTTTAACGATATATCGGTGGTACACAACGGCCAGTTGACCAATTACTGGGGTTTTCGTCGCGAGATGGAACGGCGCGGTCACCGATTCATGTCCAACTGCGACTCCGAACTCATTGCCGTATACCTCGCGGACCGTATGGAGCGTGGTGAAGATCTCGAAGACGCCATGCACCGCTCGGTCGATGAACTAGACGGGGTGTTTACCTATGTTGTCGCAACCGCAGACAAACTGGGCATGGCTAAGGACGTGATGGCCGCAAAGCCCATGGTACTTTACGAAAGCGAGGACTTTGTGGCCCTAGCATCGGAAGAAGTTGCGATTCGCAGCGTCTTTCCGCACGAAATTGATACTTACGATCCTTATGAAGGAGAGGTGATGGTATGGCAGAGCTAGACCAGGCCCATGAGTCCTATGAACTGGGCATGCACACTGAGCAGTTGAGTGGCAGAACTCAGCAAGTCTTTTTCTCAGCAGAGGAGTCCGACAATCTCGTCTATCCCTGGGCGCCCAAGGTGGACTTTGACAAGCATGCCGAGCTGGATGCGGAGTCCCTGGATCAGCAAACGGTCAATGCCGAGATTCGGCGTTTGATGCAAGAGGGTTTCGGCACGATTACCGTGCGCAATCCAGGAGCAAAGCACTCTCTTGGAGTCGGCATTCTAAACAGGGTGAATCTTCATTTTGACGGCAGCCTGGGGTACTTCGGCTGCGGTTTGCTGGACGGACCAAACGTAACCGTGAGTGGCCGTGTAGGCTGGTCCTGCGGGGAAAACATGATGGCGGGCACCATTCTGATTGAAAAGAATGGTGGCTCGACCTTCGGTGCTGCGATCCGTGGTGGCGACCTCGTGTGCAAGGGTGATGTGGGTAGCCGGACAGGAATCGATCAGAAAGGAGGCACGATTATTGTTGGTGGGCGTGCTGGGGCTTTCTCAGGATTCATGATGCAGCGTGGCCGTATGGTGATTCTGGGGGACGCCGGTAAAAATCTTGGCGACTCCATGTATGACGGCACGATCTATGTGGGTGGAAAGATCGCAGATCTCGGTGTCGATGCTGTCGAGGGCGAAATGACGGATCTGGATCGCGACTGGTTGACCCGCAAACTCGCTCAATATGGCCTTGAGGCGCCTAACGGCGCCGAAAACATGACCAAGATTGTCTCTGGAAAGCAGCTTTGGAACTACGATAATCTTGAGCCCACCGAAAAGAAGCTGGTGCTTTAGGTCACCCGCGATTAAGGAAGAAAATATCATGACAACGAAAAGAAACACCGACATTATCGGCAACAGTTTCATGTTTCCGCCGGAGGTGATTGACGATATTCACGTCAAGGCAGAACTTGGCCGTTACCGGATGCGCGGGTTCTCTCTGTTTAAAAAGATTCCAAGTTGGGATGACCTCACCTTTCTCCCCGGGACCCTGACCCGTTTTGTGATCGAGGGTTACCGGGAAAAATGTCTCACCAAGACCGTGATTGGTCCCCGAGCGAAAAGGCCGCTAGAGCTCGATATTCCGATCTATATCACGGGCATGAGTTTTGGCGCGCTTTCCTACGAAGCAAAAACGGCTCTCGCTCGTGGCGCTACTATGGCAGGCACCGCGACCTGCTCGGGGGAGGGCGGCATGATTCCCGACGAGCGCCGCTACTCAGAGAAGTGGTTTTATCAATGTATCCAGTCACGCTACGGTTTTAATCCTCACCACCTGCGCCTGGCTGATGGTTGCGAATTCTTTATCGGTCAAGGTTGTAAGGTAGGCCTTGGCGGCCATTTGATGGGGCAGAAAGTGACCGACCAGGTGGCCGAGATGCGCTCGCTTCCGGCAGGCATCGATCAGCGCTCTCCCGCCCGCCATCCCGATTGGCTTGGCCCTGACGACTTGGCCCTCAAGATTCAGGAAATCCGGGAGGCTACTAATTGGGAGATTCCAATCCAGTTGAAGCTGGGCGCCGCCCGTGTCTATGACGACGTACGTATGGCGGCGAAGACCGATCCGGATTCGATCTATATCGATGGTATGGAAGGTGGCACTGGGGCAGGGCCTCATCTCGCTACCGAAGAGACGGGTGTGCCCGGAATTGCTGCCATTCGCCAGGCCCGTCGGGCATTAGAAGACGTCGGTAAGTCAGGGGACATTTCTCTGGTCTACGCGGGTGGTATACGCAACGGAGGCGATGTCGCTAAAGCACTGGCGCTTGGTGCCGACGCCATCGCCATTGGTCATTCAGCCATGATGGCGCTCAACTGCAACAAGGACATCCCGGAAGCAGACTTTGAGAAAGAGATGGGGGTTGAAGCGGGCCACTGCTATCACTGCCACACTGGACGTTGTCCTGTGGGAGTAGCCACACAGGATCCTGAGTTGCGTAAACGGCTCGATCCGGATGCCGCGGCGGAGCGGGTCTACAACTTCCTGCACACGCTAGCGATCGAGTGCCAGATGTTGGCGCGGGCCTGTGGCAAAACCAATGTCCATTCTTTGGAGCCTGAGGATCTTGCTGCTCTGACAATGGAGGCTTCTGCGCTGGCGCAGGTTCCTCTTGCGGGATCCCAGCATACTGTCGGTCGACCTGACATGACGCGTTTCTGAGGGTAAGCATATGGCATACGAAAAAGATATTGATCATTTCATTAAGGGTGACGGGCTCGACTCGGAGCGCGAGCAAACAATCGGCCAGCATATCGGATACCGGTACGACGTAAATCTGGTCCCTGATTACGAGCGACTGACCCCGTTTCTTAAGAGTTATATTGACACCATGGGTTGGCAAGATCTCAACTGGCTCGAAGACGTTCATATGGGTTATGAAGACGGCAGGCCTGCCGTCTTCGACCGGAATATCAACGGTTGGGTAACCATCCCAGAAGAGATTGCCCTACCGGACAACCAGCAGGACCGGGACATGATTGCCCGCGAACTTCTGATCAAGTTTCAGATGTCGCCCAAGCATCCAATGGTTGACCTGCGCAACGCTTACGCCAAGTTCTGAGTGGTTCCGACGGGCCTTGACGACGTCGACCCGGACAGGGCCGACGTCGTCAAGGCCCGTGTATGGTTAGGATGGGTTATCGTTTCATAGGCAGGTTCTTAAGGACGTATCCGGAGGATTTGGACTAGACTGCGAAATGCAGGACGCACAGGGAACACCACCCATTCGCGACCTGAATACAATTGCGCAGGCTCGGCGGCCTGAAAGCACGACTTTAGGCACAGTGTACCTTTGACTTTTTCCAGAGGCTGGAAGTACGGTGGCCGGGATCGATCAATGTACCGAATCGTGACGAGGATATGAGTCCAAATGCGAACCCGCAAATGACTGGAGATTATCGTGACATCGATGGCAAGGCCGTTGCGTCATCGATACTGGCCAAGGTCACACAGGATGTGAGCGAGCTGAAAGCCTCGGGCTGGCGGCCGCGCCTGGTGTCCATCCGGGTTGGGGATGATCCTGCGGTGAATCTCTATATACGCAATCAGGAGCGTGCTGCGATCCAGGTCGGCATTGATTTTGAGCGACGAAATTTTCCTGCAGAAATCTCAGAAGGAGAGGTTCGCGCGGCTATAACGCATCTGAATGTTGACCCTGGCATCACAGGAATCATCCTGCAGCGTCCGGTTCCAGAGCATCTGCCGATTCAGCAGTTGCAGTCCACCATTGCCCCCTTGAAGGACGTTGAGGGGATGCATCCCGCTTCAATCGGGAACATCGTCTACCGGAATATCGATCTCGGACCGTGCACCGCCATGGCGGCGGTGGAACTTCTCAAAGAGACCGGGGTCTCGCTGCCAGGGTTGGAGGTGACTGTCATCGGACACTCGGAGATTGTCGGCAAGCCGATCGCATTCTTGCTGATGGCAGAGGGTGCTACCGTTACGGTATGTCACCACATGACCCGCGAGGTTGCGGTGCATACGCGAAGGGCGGATGCGGTGTTTATTGCCGTCGGTAAGGCGGGACTGCTTAAGGGCGAGATGCTCAAACCCGGCGTTGTCGTCATCGATATCGGGATCAACCAGATCGAGACCGAAGACGGCAAGAGTCGCGTGGTAGGGGACTGCGATTATGACGCGTGTCGGAACGTTGCGGGCTGGATTACCCCGGTACCCGGCGGGGTAGGGCCGGTGACGGTTGCCGTACTGATGCGCAATACCGTCGTTGCAGCCCAGCGGTTGCAGGCATCGTATTCGGACCAGTTCAGTAATCACCTATAACCCAGAACACTCAGAGGAGAGTCATGGACAAAGTGGGCAGCGACATCGAGATTGCACGTGCGGCGGCGATCCGCCCCATTGGAGAGATCGGGGACAAGTTGGGTATCCCATCAGAATCACTCCTGCCTTATGGGCCAACCAAGGCGAAAATCAGCAACCAGTTTATCGGTTCCCTGTCGGATCGATCCGATGGCAAGTTGATTCTGGTGACCGCGATCTCTCCAACGCCGGCCGGCGAGGGGAAGACGACCACCACCGTCGGATTGGGCGACGGACTCAACCGGATTGGCAAGAAGGCCCTGATATGCCTTCGCGAACCCTCGCTTGGCCCGTGTTTCGGCATGAAAGGGGGCGCGGCCGGGGGTGGGTATGCCCAGGTGGTTCCGATGGAAGATATCAATCTTCA
>CAYSMI010000109.1:0-5740 GCA_964432165.1 uncultured Acidiferrobacter sp. | reverse complement strand
CGTATACCTTTCTGGCCCTCGCAACAGGATCCCTTTGGGGTAAACCCATGTGGGGTACCTGGTGGGTATGGGATGCGAGGCTGACCTCGGAACTTATTCTTCTCTTTTTGTACCTTGGCTACATAGCGCTGGTGGCAGCGATTGATGACAAGCGAACCGCCTCACGGGCCGGCGCTGTGCTCGCGCTCGTGGGTGTTGTCAATCTTCCCATCATTCACTTTTCCGTGGAATGGTGGAACACGCTGCACCAGGGGCCGACGGTAACAAAGCTCGATCAACCCTCGATCGCACTTAGTATGCTGATCCCACTGCTGCTGATGGCGGGCGCATTCAAGTTTCACTACCTCTATGCCATGCTGGCCCGCGTGCGTGTCGAGATTCTCGACAGTGAACGACGCACCGCATGGGTAAATACGCTGGTTACCCAAAGGTCATCATGACCGAGTTTTTTCAAATGGGGGGTTACGCGATCTACGTTTGGCCTGCCTATGCCATTACTACAGTGGCGCTGATCCTTACGGTCGTCTCGCCGCTTCGCCGCCGAATCCGGATGCTCCGTGAACTCACAGCCATTGCCGGCCAGCGCGATGCCAACCGGTCAGAATGAAGCCTCGACGACGGCAACGACTCCTCCTCGTGAGCCTGCTGGTCGCAGGTGTTGCTGTGGCGGCAGGACTTGCAATGCTCGCCCTTCAGGAAAACATTAATCTCTTTTTCAGCCCCTCTCAGGTAGCCGCGGGAGAAGCACCTACCAATACCCCGTTTCGCCTCGGCGGAATGGTGGTCGATGGCAGTGTGCGGCGTAGCGACGGAAGCCTTGAGATTCGGTTTGACCTCACCGATACGGCCGAATCGGTCACGGTGGCCTATACCGGGATCCTGCCGGATCTTTTCCGCGAAGGTCAGGGAATCGTCGCACAGGGTAGCCTCGGAGCCGGTGGCGTTTTTAAAGCGACCCAGGTGCTCGCAAAACATGACGAGACCTATATGCCCCCTGAAGTGACAGAGGCTCTGGAGAAAGCCAAGGCCATGGGCGTGCAGTGATACCGGAAATCGGTCTTTTCGCGCTGATCCTGGCGCTGCTCATTGCGGTGTTGCAGGCGATGATTCCTATCGCCGGTGCCACACGAAACCACTCCTCATGGATCGCCGTGGCGCGGCCCGCGGCCTTTGCACAGCTCCTTTTTGTCGCCATCTCCTATGGCTGCCTGACGGCTGCATTTCTGTCGCATGACTTTAGCGTCGCCTATGTTGCTCAGAATTCCAACTCACGCCTGCCGCTGATCTATCTCATCTCGGGAGTATGGGGCGCGCATGAAGGATCACTCCTTTTGTGGGCGCTGACGCTGGCGCTGTGGACCGCGGCGGTGGCCTGGTTCAGCAAGAGCGTTCCCGACCGGATGGTGGCCCGTGTGCTTGGTGTCATGGGTATTGTGAGCGTGGGCTTTTTGCTCTTCATTCTTTTTACCTCCAACCCATTCGAGCGCCAGTTCCCGCCCCCGATGGATGGGCGCGACCTCAATCCCCTGCTGCAGGATCCCGGCCTCGCGATTCATCCACCGATGCTCTACATGGGCTATGTCGGCTTCTCGGTGGCTTTCGCGTTTGCGATTGCTGCTCTTTTGGGAGGCCGGCTTGATTCGGCGTGGGCCCGCTGGTCGCGCCCCTGGACCCTCGCCGCATGGGTGTTCCTCACGGCAGGCATCGCCCTCGGCAGCTGGTGGGCCTACTACGAACTGGGCTGGGGCGGCTGGTGGTTCTGGGACCCGGTCGAGAACGCCTCCTTTATGCCCTGGCTGGTGGGAACCGCGCTGATCCATTCGCTGGCTGCGACCGAGAAACGCGGTGTCTTCAAAGCCTGGACGGTGCTGCTCGCGGTGTTTGCGTTTTCACTCTCGCTGCTCGGGACCTTTCTGGTCCGCTCCGGAGTCCTGACTTCAGTGCACGCCTTTGCCACTGACCCCGCGCGCGGGCTTTTTATCCTGATCTTTCTGGCAGTGGTCGTTGGCGGCTCGCTGGCGCTCTATGCCTGGCGCGCCCCGGCAGTCCGAAGCAGCGGCGGCTTCAACCTGGTGTCAAGGGAAGCGGGACTTTTGCTGAATAACGTCCTGCTGGTGGTGGCCGCAGCCACTGTTCTGCTCGGCACCCTGTATCCCCTGGTCATTGATGCCCTGGGGCTTGGCAAGATCTCCGTTGGGCCGCCTTACTTCAACGCGGTGTTCATCCCCTTGACTGCCCCGCTCGCCATCGTGGTGGGTGTTGGATTCATGCTGAGATGGAAAAAGGATCAACTCGGCCGACTCATCCGGCCGCTGGGGCTACCGTTTGCACTCGCCCTGGTACTCGGCCTTCTCTGGCCTGCCTTTTTCGGTGAGTACCACTTGGCCGCTGTTTTTGGGGGAGTCCTCGGGCTATGGACCATCTTCGCTGCCTTAAGCGGACTCTGGGGGCGCACCCGGGCCGGCCAGCGCTGGCAGAGCCTTTCACGAACCCCCAGCGCCGTCTTTGGAATGAGCCTTGCACACATCGGGCTTGGGGTTTTTGTCATCGGTGTCACCTTCACCTCGACTTATTCCATCGAGAAGGATCTGCGGATGGCGCCGGGCGATACCTACGCGATCGGTGATTACACATTCCGCTTTGACGGTATTAATCAACACAGAGGTCCCAACTATCTGTCTGATACCGGATCCATTACGGTGCTTCGGGGAGACCGGCTGGAAACCGTCCTCAATCCCGAGAAAAGAATCTATCTGGTACAGCAGATGCCCATGACAGAGGCCGCGATTGATGCCGGCCTGACCCGGGACCTCTATGTTGCTCTTGGGGAACCGCTCGACGACGGCGGCAGCTGGGCGGTGCGTTTGTACCTCAAACCTTATGTCCGGTGGATCTGGCTGGGCGCCCTGATCATGGCATTCGGTGGACTGCTCTCCGCTTCCGACAAGCGCTACCGCAGGTTCGCCCGCGAGACAAACTTCGCTCCCGCTCCGGGCACGAGCCATGCCGCTTCCTGAAGTCTCAGTCTCTCGAAAGTCTCTGCCGTGGATTCTGGGGGCCCTCCTGCTCCTGGGCCTGTCATCTCCTGCCCCGGCAGTCATCGAAACCTACGAGTTCTCGGACCCTGCCCAGGAGACCCGCTACCAGAACATGATTGCCCAGCTTCGCTGTCTTGTCTGCCAGAACCAGAATCTTGCCGACTCCAATGCAGACCTCGCAAAAGATCTTCGTGCCCGCACCTACCAAATGATCAGCGCTGGGGCCACCGATGATGAGATTGCGGAATTCATGACTGCCCGTTACGGAGATTTTGTACTGTACCGCCCTCCGCTTCGTTTACGTACGGCCCTACTCTGGCTAGGGCCCTTCGCCATTCTCCTGGTAGCGCTCGGCATTTTCTTTTTCACAGTCCGAAAAAGCCGGACCGTGTCGATCATGAACGAGCAGGAACGTGAAAAAGCCGCACGCCTTCTCGACAACAATCGATAGATGCCAATTCTGCTCTGGCTGACGGCCTCACTGCTCGCACTCGTGGCGCTGGGTTTTGTACTGCCTGCGCTGCTTCGCGCTTCCCGATCCGGCGCCATCGAGCGCTCGCAGGTGAATGTCGCGATTGCCCGCGAACGGGAGCGTGAGCTGCGGACCGAACTCGATGAGGGTACGTTGAGTGATGCCGAATTCGATGCTGCCCGTGCGGAACTTGAGCAGGGGCTTGCCATCGACCTTGAGGGTGGCGCGGAACTTGCAGACGCAAGAACCACATCACCACTGCTCGCTGCCGGGGTTGGCGCCCTGCTGCCCCTGGCCGCCCTTGGGATTTATCTTTTTCTCGGGATGCCGAGTGCTATCGATATGCCGAAAACGCCCGCCCAGCCGGATTCCACAACCGAGGGGCAGCAGCCCGACGTCGATACATTGCTGACGCAACTGAAGGCGCGGCTCATCGACCAGCCTGACGATATCCGTGGCTGGACATTACTGGCGAATGCGCTGATGAGCACCGGCCGGTATGCCGAAGCGGTCCCTGCCTACCGCCGGCTGGTCGATCTTCAGCCGGGTGATGCTGAGCACCTGGTACGCCTTGCCGATGCGTTGGCCATGAGCCGTAACGGCGTGCTTGCCGGCGAGCCTGAAGAACGGATTCGTCAGGCCCTCACCCTGGCGCCTATGCACCCCCAGGGCCTCTGGCTCGCCGCGATTGCTGCCGAACAGCGCGGCGCCTACGCGGACGCGCTTGACCTTTTCAACCAGCTGCTGCCGCTGGTCAATGACCAGCCCGAAGTCCTGACCGAAGTACGTGCCTTTATCTCGCGGACCACGGCCGCCCTTAAGGGCGAGCCTGAAGTGGCCGCCGGCCCGCTACGCATCACCATCAGTGTTGACCCCGCCTTTGCCGGGACCATCACGGCGCAGGACACCCTGTTTGTTTATGCCCGGGTACCTGACGGCCCGCCGATGCCGGTTGCCGTCAGAAAACTCACGGCCCAGCCGCTGCCCCGGGAAGTTACCCTGAGCGACAGCGATCTGATGCTGCCGGGGGGTGGCCTTGGGAGTTATCCCGAACTTCAGGTAGGCGCGCATATCTCCCGCTCGGGCACGGTGACCAAAGCGCCGGGGGACCTTCTGGGTCTGAGCGAAACGTTCGGCCCCGGGGAGAACTCGGGGGTGAGTGTGGTGATTGCGACCGCCGTGCCCCAATAACAGACGGCTTCACGGGCGAGCCACTACGGCAGGATGGCATCCCAGTCAAATTCGGTGAAAAAATCCAGTGACTTGGCATTGCACTGGCGCTGCAAATCAGACCCCGGTGCTACGCAGGTAGCACAAAGATAGCGGTTGCGCAGAGCATTGCCGGCCGGAGTTTCCTCGATACAGATAGTCGCAATGCCTGCGACCTCTCCACCCTGACCTTCTACGAGTTCAATCGCGGCACCCATGGTACCGCCCGTTTCCACCCACTGGTCCACCAGCAGTACCCGCGCACCTTCCCGGAAGGCGGGCCTTCGAAGTTCCATGTGCTGCGTACGCTGCGTGTAATTAACAAAGGAGACCTGGTCCGCCGGGACCGGAAGTTTGCCCGCCTTGCGCACAGTGAGAAAACCCGTTCCCAACCGTTCGGCCATCGCGGCGCCGAGCACGTATCCGGCGGCATCAATCCCCGCGACAACATCCACCGGTGTCGAATGAAATGGCTCACACAAGGCGTCCAACATTGCGTGAAAAGCACTCGCATTGACATAGGCTGAAGAAGGATCCAACCAGGCCATCTTGGGGTCCTTGACGTTCGGTGCCATGTGCTTGAGGTACCAGTCAGGATCGGTTCCGCCCCCAATGCCGTCGGCGCCACCCGCGCGCGCGGCGAACCGCCGTGTCTGCTCCAGAAGCCGGCGCAGTCGCCTCGGATCCAGGTTGTAAAAATCCCCAGGGAGATTAACCCCGGTCGCCACCAGGAACGCATCGGCATGTTCCATGTAATCCGAAACATTCTCCGGGCTGATGCCCGAGGCGATGGCCAGCGGGCTATCCCCCGCCCCTTCCCGAAAGTCGAAAATTTTCTGAAGCACCGCAGGCTGTCCGGTGGCGACCCCGGACGTTGTCACCACATCCATATAGTCCGCAGCAATACCTGCCGATACACGGTATTTCTCGGGCTCCACATCCCGCTGCTTTTTAAACGCAGTACCACCGAAATACAAACCATCCCAGACACCGGTTTCTCTGATACCGGCGATCGATTCGG
>CAYSMI010000108.1:0-5746 GCA_964432165.1 uncultured Acidiferrobacter sp. | reverse complement strand
ATCAAGTTCAAAGAGTTTCTCTCCTACGCCCGTCACCTCGGAAGCGATTACATCGCGACCGGCCACTACGCTCGTGTAGAGAAAGTGGGTAGCGCTTTTCGGCTTCTAAAGGCGCGCGACCGGGCCAAAGACCAGTCGTATTTCCTGTACAGTTTGGACCAGAACGCGCTTTCGCCTACGCTGTTTCCGTTAGGCGAGGCACAGAAAAAAGATATCAGGACCGAGGCCAACGCATTGGGTCTTCCCAACGCCGAACGTAAAGATAGCACAGGGATCTGCTTTATCGGAGAACGGCGCTTTGCAGACTTTCTGGCCCGATACCTGCCCCCGAAACCGGGCAGAATGTGTACTCCAGATGGAGAGGCTGTCGGTGAACATCAGGGCTTATGGTTCTATACCCTCGGCCAGCGTCATGGTCTCGACATCGGTGGGCCGGGTGAAGCCTGGTACGTCGCCGCGAAAGACATGGAGAGGAACATCCTGACGGTGGTTCAGGGTCATGATCACCCGGATCTCATGCGGCGTTCAGTCATGGTTGAAGAGTTGCATTGGGTGGGCGATGAACCCGATGCGTCACCGATTCACTGCCACGCAAAGACCCGCTACCGCCAAGCTGACCAGACCTGCGTGGCCCATGTCCAAGGCAATGGAACACTCTTTGTTGAATTCGAAGAGCACCAGCGCGCGCCCACACCTGGGCAATCTTTGGTGCTTTATCGGGACGACGAAGTCCTTGGTGGAGGCATCATCTGTACAACCCACCCAGTCGATAGCTTGTGAGGTCCGTCCGTGCCACCCGCCGCTTATGACCTGCCGCTTCGCGGCATTTTCCTGTACGTCGCGCATGTCGCCTGTTTTCTGGTCATCGGCGTTCTGGTGAAATCACTCGCACCTTACTTTTCGGTCACCGAACTGCTGCTGGTGCGGTTCGCCTTTGCTTTGCTGGTTGTGCTGATGGTCATCGGGCCGAAAAGAGGGTCTGACTTTTTCAAGACCCGCTACCCGATCGATCACATGATCCGTACCTGCTGCGGCATGGTGGCGCTGGGTTTGAGTTTCGTGGCGCTTTCAGGCGCATTTATTGCCAACGCCACTGCCGTGATCCTGAGTGCCCCCATCATCGCTGTCGTGCTCGCCTCTATTGTTTTGCGCGAGCCGATACGCCTATCCCGGATGGTTGCTGTGGTCATTGGCTTCTGCGGGATTTTGGTGATCGTCAAGCCTGGGCTCGGTGGGTCCAGCCCCGCGATCTATGCAGCGTTTGGAGCCGCGTTTTTGTTTGCGTTTGTTATCGTCTGGCTGCGCAAACTGAATCGCACGGAACATCCTCTGTGTATTTCGTTTTTCTACAACCTGTCCGGCACGGCCGTATTTCTCGTGTGGGCCCTTGTGATCGGATTCTCCGATGCCTGGACGCAGGGGCCAACGCTTCTGGGACTGATTCTTCTGCTGGGCGTTACCGGTGCCGCACAACAAATCCTGCTGAGTTACTCATTCCGCTATGCCGACGCCAGTCTTCTGGCACCCTTTGAGTACCTCTCCTTGCCGTTGGCCCTGATCGTGGGGTTTCTATTCTGGAACGAAATGCCGGACCTTATGTCGCTGATCGGCGCTGGCACGATTGTGACCTGCGGTATCCTGCTGGTGGTAAAGGAATTCCGCTCCCTTCAAGAACGTCCCGCTCCCTGATCTAGGAGCATTGATCATCAGGCAGAATGCGTCTGGATGATCTCAAACAGCAGGCGGTTAACTTCGTCAGCCCGGTGTCTCGCCACAGAAACATGGCCCAATTCGGAAAGTTCATAAAAGACGCCATGCATCGCGAGTTCCGCAACCTCTTTCACCATCGCAGGCGGTGTCTGAACATCTTCGGAGAACGCGATGACGTGCATGGGCACCGGGCATGTTTTCAATGCCTGTCGGCAATCAAAGTCAAGGCAGGCTTCCCATTGGTCAATCAGATCCTGGGGTTTGCGCTCGGAAAACCGGGCCGTATAAGCTGATTTGACTGAGCCCCAGATTTCGCTATCGCCCAGGGCCTTGGCGGGTAATGCATAGGCGGCGTAATGCGGGGCAAGAAAATAGTCGGGCAAGGTAATGCCATCTTTGCGCAGTTGTACCTCGGCTTCCATCCAGTCACGGGTGAACCCGTCGATATAGGCTGAGGTACCCATCGGGATAGCAAGTCTTACTAGATGCGGGTAGTCAATCGCCACCTGCTGGGTAATCAGTCCACCCATCGAGAGACCCGACAAAATGACGGGGGGCGTGCAAACGGATTCAATCAGTTCAGCGCAATCCCGGGCAAAGTCTTTGATTGACCAGGGTGCTTCGTCCGAGGTGGTTTCGCCAACGCCTCGGGGGTCGTACGAGGTCGAGCGGTGTTGCTCTGAGAAGAGCATCATTTGCTGACGCCAGGCTTCCGCCGGTGAATCACCGCCTGGCACCCAGACAATGTCCGGACCAGTGCCGACCTGAGCCACACGCATTCGAGCGCCCGAGGTCTGGACATGCTCCAATTTGACCCCGCCATGGAATTGGCCGAAAGCTTCGGATTTCATAGTTTGGTTCCCGCAATCGTTATGGGGCGTCTTTTCCCGATCTTTGGTTGACAATCAAATTCCCGGATAATGATCAGTGCATCAAACCCGTCGGTCATTGAGCGGCTAACCTGCCCGACTGGCATATTATCTGATGGTTCACGCTTAGATATGAGTCAACCTTAATGACCAGAATTCTCATCGCCGGCTTTCAGCACGAAACAAACACTTTTGGCGCCACCAAAGCGTCCTTTGAAGAATTCCTTGAAGCAGACGGCTGGCCTGGCCTGCTACAGGGCGACGAAGTCATCACCGGCACCGAAGGCATCAATCTTCCGCTTACGGGTTTTGTTGAGGCCGCCCGGTCGGCGAAAGATATCGAATTGCTCCCAGTGGTCTGGGCATCGGCTGAGCCCTCCGCTTATGTCACTGACGAAGCTTTTGAAAGAATCTCCACCATGATATTGGAGGGCATCAGCAAGGCGGGGCCCCTGGATGGTATCTACCTGGATCTACATGGGGCGATGGTGACGGAATCTCATGAAGATGGCGAAGGAGAACTGCTTGCGCGCATCCGCGACCTTACTGGAGACACCCTTCCTATCGTCGTCAGTCTTGATCTGCATGCCAATGTGACCGAGCGCATGGTGGCACGCGCGTCTGCCTTTTGCATATTCCGAACCTACCCGCACATCGACATGGCCGAGACCGGCGCCCGTTGCTATCCGATACTACGCAGGCTTCTTTCCGGTGAGACCCTGTACCGCGCAATGCGGCAGGCATCTTTTCTGGTGCCATTAACAGCGCAGTACACCGGCGCATCCCCCTGTTCAGAGCTCTACCAACTGCTACGCCAGGAGACCAGTCCCGACGGGACGCACTGTGACCTGGCGATGGGATTTCCACCCGCCGACATCTATGATGCCGGTCCTGCCGTTGTCGCCTATGCCCCCACGCAGACCGAGGCCGACAAACACGCAGACCGGATCATCCAGGCGCTTGAGGCGCGTGAAGCCCAATTCGACAGCGCCTTGCTTACGCCGGAAGCAGCAGTCGCAAGGGCAATGTCTTACACCGGGGCCAAACCGGTTGTCATTGCCGATGTACAGGACAACCCGGGCGCCGGTGCGACATCAGATACAACAGGCCTGCTTAAGGCCCTGGTTGACGGCAAGGCCACCAACGCAGTGCTGGGACTGCTGCACGACCCAAAAAGCGTCGAGACGGCGCATGAACTTGGCGTGGGTACTGTCTTCGAGACAGCGCTTGGCGGAAATTCCGGACTTGCCGATATGGGCCCATACCATGCCGAATGCAAAGTACTGGCACTCAGCGACGGAAACTTCGCCTTCAGCGGGGCCATGTATGCCGGCGCAACTGCACAGATTGGCCCAACGGCGCTGCTGGAGATACTGGATAGCGAAGCGAGTGTCAGTGTGGTCGTCGGCAGCAAGCGCTGCCAGTGCCTTGACCGGGCGATATTCACCCATATCGGCGTTGATCCTGAAGAAAAGAAGATCGTCGCGGTCAAAAGTACCGTGCACTTTCGCGATGACTTTGAGCCGATCGCTGATCTCATACTGCATGCACAGTCACCAGGCGCTAACTACTGTAGCCTGGAAACCGTCCCATATCAGAATCTTCGATCCAACGTGCGCCGAGGCACCGCCAGCCAATAAGATCTAAGCCTCTGCCTCTCGAATAGTCCTCGCGGAGCACCAGTGAAACCGCCACACCAGCAGTACGGCAGTCATGGCGATGCCGACGACCATTCCCCACCATAGCCCGACTGCGCCCTGGCCCATTTCGATACCCAGCCACCACGCAGCCGGCAGGCCAAAGACCCAGAAACTCATCGATATCAGTAAGGGTCCGTTGACATCCTTGAGCCCGCGAAGGGCACCTTGCGCAGTGATATAGGTGGCATCAAATAACTGCAGAAAAGCGACGGCAAACAACAGCGGGAGCGCGGCCTGAATTACGCTGATTTCAGCCGTGTAAAGGCCTGCTACCCACTGCGGCACGATGAGGATGAGCAGTATCGACGGTACAACCAGCGCCAGACTGCACGACAAACCTAGAAAGCCTCGGGCACGTGCCAGTCTGGCATCTTCCTGACCGATCGCCTGCGCCACCCGCGCCATGGTGGCGCTCGAAACACTGACGGGAATCATAAAAACAACCGTGGCGTAGTTGATAGCGACCTGATGCGCCGCGAGCCAGACGTGTCCCATTTTCCCCATCATTAGTGCAATGGCGCTGAAAAAACCCGAGTCCAGTACCAGCGTCGCTGCAATCGGCACACCCAACTTGAGCAGGGTCAGGCATTCCCGCCCCGGTAACGGAAATGACTTAAAAAGGTTGCGAGCCCGGTAACGTTGCGAGAGGAGCACAAACATCAGCATCCCCAATGCGTTCAGCGCCATCACGAGGATCAGGTTCATCGCCGCGCCCTCGACACCAAGAGGGGGTAACCCGAAGCGGCCGAAAATAAATGCCCAGTTCCCTACGACAACAACCGGTAGCGTTGCGACATTGATCACCAGCATCGGCCGTGAGTGTCCTGTGGCCTCACAAAGAAATCGCAACGCGAGATACAGGCAGACCGCCGGCATCGACCAGGCGGCAAGATTCAGATAAGCCTGCACCAACGGGATGACCGCAGGATCAACGCCAATCCAGTGCATCAGGAATCCCATCTGACGCAGCAAAAAGAAGGCGGCCAGGCTGGTTGCGCCTGCGAGCCAAAGACCCTGCTGAAAGGCGCTCCTGATGCCCTCGCTGCGCCCTGCACCAAAGTGCTGAGCAATGGTAGGTGACAGTGACATCATGATCCCAAGACAGACCAGAAAAACGAAGATCATGAACGACCCGCCAAGGCCGAGCGCCGCAAGTTCGACCGAACCCACCCGGCCCATCATGAGAATAGCAACGGTGGTATTACTAACTTGAATGACCTGCGTGAAGATGATCGGCAGACCCAGTTTCAGCAGACCGCCCAGTTCTGCTTTAAATATAAAACCAGGAGACTTCATGGAAGACTTACCGGAATGCGAGAAAAATTCACGATCGGCTATACATCACGGGGCTGACCCTGGGCCATAGAAAGCTTTTCGCATACTCATAATCAGAAAACCGCCCGAGACGATGACCATAACGAGTGCCAGTCCATAGGGATCCCAAAGATCCATACTGAATCCCCCAAT
>CAYSMI010000107.1:0-5789 GCA_964432165.1 uncultured Acidiferrobacter sp. | reverse complement strand
CAGCAAGACGGTGGTCATGGCCGCTTCCTCAGAAATCAGCCTCGACGGGGCTTTCTATGAGCATTTTCAGGTGCTGCTCAACGAATCGATCCCCGACTGCTCCCCAGCGGAGGTACAGGGTGTGCTGACGGGGCTTACGTGTGCCGGCGAAACTGATGGCCGCTTCGGCTCCTGGGGCCCATTATTGGTGTCTGACAGCGCCGATGACCCCGGCTTTGACCGGACTCGAGATGCGCTGTGCGCGTTGATGGCCATGATCGGAAAATCCCTCAGCGCAAGAGACTTCAGTTTTCGGCCTCTACTGCCTCCAGACACTGGTCCTATTGCTGATCGTGCCCAAGCCATGGCCCAGTGGTGTCATGGCTTTGGTATGGGACTTCACTGGAACGGTCTCGTGAATTCCGATAGCCTAGAAGCTGATGCGCAGGATGCCATCACCGACATTTCACAATTCGCGCACGTGGATGCGACCGCCGCCCAATCAGATGATGAAAACGCCCTGATCGAACTCGAAGAGTATCTGAAGGTCGCGGCACAGCTCATCTTTGAGGCAGCTGAAGTGACTATACCAACGCGTCGCGTGCAATGAGATTCTTGCCATGACAACGGTCCGAGACTACGCGCGGCGACGGCAGAACCTGATGCAGCACATTGGTGACGGCATCGCGATTCTGCCGAGCGCCCCCGCCGCTCGGCGAAACGGCGACGTACTTTACCGCTATCGGCCCGACAGCGACTTTTTCTACCTGACGGGATTTAGCGAACCTGAAGCCGTTGCTGTTCTGATACCAGGACGAGCGAAGGGCGAATTCCTGATCTTTTGTCGGGAGCGCAATCCCGCTCAGGAAATGTGGGACGGCCATCGAGCAGGCCTTGAAGGTGCAGTGGAGGACTTTAATGCTGACGACGCTTTTCCGATAGATGATATTGAAGATATCCTGCCCGGCCTCCTGGAAAACCGCTCGAAGGTGTATTGCAACCTCGGGCGCTATCCCGACTTCGACGAGCAACTGCTTCACTGGCTGAGTGATGTCAAGAACCGTAAACGAAGCGGTGTCAGTGCGCCTGGTGAACTGGTAGACCTGGGGTACATCCTGCACGAGCTACGCCTCGTCAAGGGTGCGTCCGAAATCAGGGCAATGAAAAAAGCCGCGGCAGTCTCTGTCGCTGCCCACTGCCGGGCGATGAGCCGATGCAAGCCTGGCATGTTTGAGTACGAGATTGAGGCGGAGCTCGAATATGCGTTTCGCCAGGGGGGTGCACAGTATCCCGCTTATCCTTCCATCGTTGCTGGCGGTGAGAATGCCTGCATTCTGCATTACATCGATAACAACCAGCGGCTTCGCAGGCATGATCTGCTGCTGATAGACGCAGGCGCAGAGATTGACTGTTACTGCGCCGACATCACCCGCACCTTTCCGGTCGATGGCCGCTTCAGTGGGAGGCAAAAGGCGCTTTACGAGATCGTGCTGGCGGCTCAGCTTGCGGCTATCGACTCGGTCAGTCCCGGAGCCTCGTTCAACGATCCCCATGAGACGGCCGTACGCACAATTACGATCGGGCTTAAGGATCTCAAACTCCTGAAAGGCAGTGTTGACAGCCTGATCGAAAAAGCAGCCTACCGGAAGTTCTTTGTTCACCGTACGAGCCACTGGCTCGGACTTGATGTCCATGATGTCGGGGAATACCGCGTGGGCGAGACCTGGCGAGCACTGGAGCCCGGAATGATGCTGACGATTGAGCCCGGCATCTATGTCCCTCAACACAGAGGTATCCCCAAGCAATGGCACGGAATCGGTATCCGTATTGAGGACGACGTATTGGTCACGCGACAGGGACATGAGGTTCTGACCGGGGAAGCACCCAAAGATCCCGCTGCGATCGAAGCGCTGATGGCATCGGGCAGTTAGTCCTGACATGAGACCGCGCGTCACCATTGTCGGCGGCGGGCTCGCGGGTGCCAGTCTCGCGTGCGCACTGGAGACTCTCGACCTCGACATCACTGTGCTCGAGGCAACGCCGCTGGAACAAACCGACCAGCCGAGTTTCGACGAAAGAACGATTGCCCTGACCTTCAGTTCGCGGCACGTGCTGGAGGGCATTGGCATCTGGCCCGAGATTGCAATGGACGCAGGCCCGATTCATCGAATCCACATCTCCAATCGCGGCCACGCCGGATTCACGCGTCTGGATCGTGATCTCATCGGCACCGATGCGCTGGGTTATGTGGTTCCAACTCGTATCCTGGGACAGGCACTGACCGAGCGTTTACGTTACAGCACCCGGATCGACTACCGCTGCCCGGCGCAGGCCCACCGGATCGATCCGGATCCAAAAGGCACTGGTATCCATGTCGATGTTTCAGGCGAAAAGATCGCTTCTTCGCTGGTGGTGCTGGCAGAGGGGGGGCGCTCACCACTGGCTAAGTTTGTGGGCCTTAAGGTTCAGGAAAAACAATATGGCCAAGAGGCGCTCGTTGGGATCGTCGGTGTGGACCGGGATCAGGATGCCACCGCGTACGAACGCTTTACCCGCCACGGTCCGCTTGCCCTGCTGCCGCTCGATTCGCGGCGCTTTGCGCTCGCCTGGACCTTGCCGCAACAAGAGGCCCGGGAGATGCTCACACTGCCGCAGGATGTTTTTCTTGAAGCGCTTCAGGAGACCTTCGGTGACCGTGCTGGCTTGTTCAACCGCTGTGACCGCCTGCAGGTATATCCGTTACGGCGCGCAGAGCTTGAAAATCCTGTGGGTGAGAGGCTGGTAGCGCTTGGAAACGCCGCCCATGTTGTTCATCCCGTTGCCGGCCAGGGGTTTAACCTTGGCTTGCGCGATGTGGCCCACCTCGCCGAAGAACTCTCACGGGGCCTCGGGGAAGGACAAGATATCGGCAGCCCCGAAATACTGGACCGGTACGGCCAAAGCCGGCAGCGACAGGCCAAAAGAGTACTGCGCTTCACAGATGGGCTTTTGCAGATCTTTGCCAATGAGTACCCGGGACTCTCGATGGGACGGAATATCGCCTTGAACCTGCTTGAGGTCTTCCCCCCAGCCAAAAGGGTGCTGCTCAAACGTACCGCTGGCCTCTCGGGAGCACTTCCCCGTCTCGCACGCGGTCTCCCGCTCGGTACCGGGTTGTGACCAAGGCTCAATCTTGCGATTGCGACGCGCTCATTGTTGGCGCCGGAATGATCGGCAGCACCTGTGCCCTCGCCCTCGCACGCAAAGGCCTGAGTGTCGCTGTCCTGGATAAACAGCTTATCTATCGGGAGACTCAAGGCGAGCCACAGCGTGTCAGCGCAATCAACCAAGCTTCGGAAAATATTCTGAGACACCTTGACGCCTGGACTGGGATTGCCGTCTCACGGCCTCAAGCTTTTGAGCGTATCGAAGTCTGGGATTCCAAAAGTTCCGGCACAATCTCCTTCGATGCCGCCGACGTGGGACTGGCCCATCTGGGTCATATTGTCAGCAATGACGCGGTCTCTTCAGCCCTGCATCAGGCGCTCACTTCAGAAACAAGTGTGTCCCTGCGCTTTGGTGAGACACCTGCAGCAATTACCTCTTCAGGGGCGGGCGTTGCGATAACGCTCGACAACGGGGAAACCATGCGAGCGTACCTTCTGATCGGTGCCGACGGTGCAAATTCCAAAGTCAGGGAGCTCGCCGGTATCACACATCAGGAATCGGCTTATGATCACACCGCAATTGTCGCGACCGTAACGCCCGAGCAGCCTCACAACTCTTGCGCCCGGCAACGTTTCCTGCCGAGCGGGCCGCTGGCCTTCTTGCCGCTGGCGGATAACGAGTGCTCGATCGTGTGGTCGGCAAGAACCGGTAGAGCAGAGCAACTGCTCGCACTGGATGACAACGCCTTTGCTCTGGAACTTGCCGATGCGTTTGAGGGTCGCCTGGGCAATATTTCCAAGGTCAGCGCGCGTGCCGAATTTCCCCTCCTTCGCCGCCATGCAACCGATTACATCGGCGAGCGCATTGCGCTTGTGGGAGATGCCGCCCACACGGTGCATCCACTCGCAGGGCTTGGGGCAAACCAGGGCTTTGCAGACGCGGCGGCGCTCGCCGAGGTGGTAGCTAACGCCTTTTCACAGAACCGTGATCCGGCATCGCACTCGGTATTGCGTCGCTATGAGCGTTGGCGCCGCGGCGAAAACGCGCTGGTGCTTAAGGTGATGGATGGATTCCATGGACTCTTCGGCACGGAAAACCCCACCCTTGCAAGCCTTCGGGGTGCAGGCCTTAATCTGACCGACCGCATCCCTTTCATCAAAGAAGCGTTCATCCGTTATGCGGTGGGCCTGGAAGGAGACCTTCCGGAGTTGGCCCGGATGCGATAAAAAAACAGGCTTCGATTTTCGCGATGCAAAGTGCTTCTTCATTTGTGCTCGGCCGAGCCGCAGTTGGTCTCTGGTGTCTTGCCATCGGCCTTCTGGCGCAACATCCGACTTGGGCCAACGAAAGTCAATCCGAAAGCAAAGTCCGTACCCGGGTAGTACCACTCGTCTTTTCAAGCGACAACACCGAAGTGGCCTATGGCCTCGGCGGCGTATCGATCGGCGCGGGCCAACCTCAGGCCGCCCTCTTCGCCCTGGGGTTTACCTCTGAAAACAATTCCAAAGCTGTTTCTGTTGGTGCCCTCAACTACCAGATTCCGAATCTTGCAAGCTGGTATTTCTCGGGCTTTTTCTACCAGTCGGATATGCCGGATTACCGCTACTTCGTGAGCGGGGACCCAGGCTTTGCCATACGCGGTAACGATTCCAAGCCTGAGTTCAAAAGACTTGGGCTTAAAGACGTTGTCGCCCGTGTGCAGGCACGCTGGGTGCTGCCGATTGGTGTTGCAACAGACGAGGACTTCAGCCTATCACGTCGAGCGATTCTCCCGGAGCAGCCACAGCCGAGGATTTCTCTAGATCCAAGACAAAGCGGTGTCAGCAGCATCCGTTTTGAATGGGAGCAACACCAGCGGGATTTCACAGAATCCGATAAAGCCACCGATTCAGGCAGCGATGTTTTGCGTCTTCGCTTCGACTGGGATAACACCGGGTCCCGCCTGATCCCGACCTCAGGAGGGCGGGTACGTCTTACTTCCCAGTGGGGCAAAAATCATAAGGGCAATGACCGATGGCGGCTCTACGAGGGTACGGTGAGTGGGTTCTTTGAATTACCGACCTCACGAGAATGGACAAAACAGCAGGTACTCGCCTTGAATCTCCATGCGGCTCATACACCGACCTGGGATCCCTCTTCGGCGCAGAACCGTCCTCCCGCGTATCTTGGCGCCCGACTGGGCGGTCTTATGCGGCTACGTGGATATCGGGGGTCCCGTTTTTATGATCGATCAAGCTGGGTTTACTCGGCTGAGTATCGGCTGATCCCAAAATGGCAGCCGTTGGCGAACGTGTTGGAGACGCTCGGCTATCGGGTACCGTGGTGGCAACTCACATTTTTCGCTGATACCGGTCGAGTTGCCCCTGATTTCGACCTCAGAGAATTCCACCGGAACATGAAAACAACCGCCGGTGTAGGGCTGCGGATTCTTGCCGAAGGACTGCTGATCCGGATTGACTTTGCCCGTAGCGAAGAAGAATCGGCTACCCTCGTGGCGATTGATCAGGCCTTCTAAGTCTCTCTGTCGCGACGCCAACGTATCGGAAATGGGCTCAAGCCCATCGTTTATAATTTTCCTGAATTTTGCACTGGCGTTAATATGTCTGAAATCGAAGACCTTAAGCGCGCGGGTCTTAAGACAACCCAGCCCCGTCTCAAGATAC
>CAYSMI010000106.1:0-5801 GCA_964432165.1 uncultured Acidiferrobacter sp. | reverse complement strand
CCGAAATACAAACCATCCCAGACACCGGTTTCTCTGATACCGGCGATCGATTCGGCCTCGGCCTGATCGTCGACACGTTCATCAATTCTTGCATCATCCGCCCAGTAGGCGTCGACCCCCGTTCCATTTTTCTTGAGTTCACTCAGGATGGGAAACGCTGTCTCACCACTTATTCCCAGGAAGTTCACCCCAAGCCATAAGTCCGGATACGCCTTCCGGCAATCCTCGATAATCGGCAGGAACTGCGCCACGTCGAAATCGTGGTTAATGAGAAAAGCGCCGGGCGCACCGCACTCAATCACCGTCGCAAGGTTGCGCTTGGCCTGGGGGCTGTCCAGAACGTGAATGACTGGGAGAACTACCGGCCCCATAGATTTGAAATATTTACGAAATTCTCCCCGATGCATAATTCTTTTTTACCTCCCACGGCAGATCGTAGTTGAGGCGCTTCCAGTGGGTAACCCTAGACCGCAAGCAACTAAGGCTGTAAATATATCCGAGCCACTACAAGCGGTGATAATCTCTGTGCTCAAGGCTTTTGAAAAAGAGCCGGGAGGATCAGTTTGTCGCTAACACAATTTAACTCACAGAACCCAAGCCACAATCGGAGGATACTCGATGACGGACAGTAAAAAGGGAAAAGACCTTTCAATCACGCAACAGGGCCGGCCTGACGCAGGCCGCCGGAAAATCCTGAAAGGCGCCGGCGCGGTCACGGCTGCCAGCGCGCTTAGCGTGCCGATGATCCTCGTGCCGCCACGCGCTAACGCCGCAACTGAACTGAACATGATTGCCTGGTACGGGCATGGTGAGCCCGATATGGTTGAAGAGTTTGAAGCCATGCACAACGTCAAGATCAAGGCCAAGTACTATGCCGGTGGCGACAACATGCTGGCACTCATCGCCCAATCGCCCCCCGGCACCTATGATCTCATTCTTTCCGATGGGGAATTCGTCAAACTGCTCAAGGAAGCGGGCTATATTGACCCAATGGATCCTGGTGAGTACAACATGGGTGATCTCTACGACGAGTATTCGCACTTTGATGCCCACTGGATGGGGGACACGCTGTATTCCGTCATCGTGCGCTTTGGCTACCTCGGCGTGTCATTCAACACCGAGATCATCAGCCATGAAGAAGCGTCAGACTACAACATTCTGTGGGACTCGAAACTCACAGGGAAAGTCGGCCACTTTGACTGGCACCTGCCGAATCTGGGCTGTCTCAGTCTTCGCGATGGAAACGATAAGCCTTCGCCTTTCGATATCGACTCAGCACAATGGTCACAACTTCAGGAGACGACCCTTTCCCTGAAACCCCAGGTGGGCGGCTATTTTGACTACGGCGGCACCTTCGCCTCACTGAAGAACGGAGAGATCTACGCGATGTGCGGTATCGGTGACTGGATTACAGGAGTCGTTCGTCAGGATGGATCTCCAGTCGATTCAGTGATCCCCAAACAGGGCGGCATCCAATGGACCGAGTCTTACTCAATCGGCAAAGGCTCCAAGAAACAGGATCTCGCCAAGGAATTCATCCGTTATATCACGTCACCGAAGGGCCAGGTACGCTCGATACAGATGGCGGCCTACCCCGGTATGTCTCCGTACAAATCTGGCTGGACCGCAATCAACGAAGCCAACCCGGAAGAGGCCAAACGCCAGCGGATGACCTTCGATGGACCCAACTGCATCGACGACCTTCGCGAAGGTCGGATTCACTTCAGGCAGACACCCGTACAGCAGTCGCTTGAGGACTGGAATGACTTCTGGTCCGAATACAAGAACGCGTGATGCCCTGATCACTCCAACCGGCCCCTCGGGGCCGGTTTTTCTTTTCCTGGCCGGATAACGAGCCAGCGGGAGATCGCCTCACTTGGCCCTGACTCAGAACACCCGCTCTCCCCAAGTGATGTCCCAGCGGCGACAGGTGACCGTATACGGCCTGACCTGGTCAATGCCGATTGTGATCTGGCAGCTGGTTTTCTTCATTTTTCCGCTGATCTTCCTGCTGTTGATCAGTTTCTGGCTGGTCAAGAACTACCGGATGGTGCCCGGTTTTGACACTGTCAACTGGATTAAGATGTTCTCCAAGGGTTACTTCTGGGACGCCTACTGGCGCACCCTCGGGTACGCAGCAGTCGCCATGGTGGTGACCAGCGTGCTGGCTTTCCCGTGTGCCTTTGCGCTGGCATTCAAGGTATCGCCCAAGGTCCGCCGCTGGGCGTTGTTTTTCATGATCGTGCCATTCTTTACCAGTTACCTGGTGCGTACGTATTCCTGGCAGATCTTTCTTAACGACAACGGGATTTTCAACACGCTCTTTGCCCTGGTTGGGCTTGGCCCCTTCCAACTGCTCAATAGCTTTTTTGGGACGATGGTTGGCTACCTCACCTTATGCCTGCCCCTGGTGGTGGTGCTGCAACTGATCTCGCTCGCCAATGTCGACCGGACCCTGGTGGAAGCCGCACACAATCTCGGGTGCGGGCGCCTGCGCACGGTTTTTCAGGTGATCATTCCGCTTGCCAAAATCGGTATCATCCTGGGTGCGGTTTTTACCTTTATCCTCGCGTTTGGCGACTTTGTCAGCCCCTATTACCTCGGCGGATCGAAACCACCCACACTCAGCATCCTGATCATCGACACCACCAAGTCGGGGCAGCAATGGCCGCGGGCAGCGGTTGTCGCCATTGTCATGATCTTGACCCTGCTTACCATCATGTTCGCCGCAGTTGGGGCAGCGTACCGGAAACGCACATGAGCCCCCGCTCAGGGAATAGTCTGCTGCTGCGCGGGTACGTCGTGCTGGT
Source organism: uncultured Acidiferrobacter sp. (assembly GCA_964432165.1). Lineage (GTDB taxonomy): Bacteria > Pseudomonadota > Gammaproteobacteria > Arenicellales > UBA868 > UBA868. The sequence goes on along the minus strand of CAYSMI010000106.1, from coordinate 2,991 downwards.
CTTTCTCTTTGTGTTCACACCGATCCTGACGAGTTTCGTCTTCTCCGTGAACTCCGACCGCTTTCCGAGCATCCCCTTGGGGCACTTCACCACCCACTGGTACGAGACGATCTTCGCCGACCCCGATGTCTGGGATGCCTTTCGCGTCAGTGCGATTGTCTCAATCAGCGTCGCGGTGCTGGCGACCTTTATCGGGTTTTGTACTGCCTACACGGATTACCGTTACAACTTCACCGGCAAGGCGCTGTATCTTTCGCTGGCGCTGCTGCCGCCGACCATCCCGCTCGTGATCATGGGCCTTGCAATGCTGGCGCTACTCGCACGGATCAATATGTCCGGGGAGATCTATTCGATCGTGGTCAGCCATGTAGTGCTCTGCTCGCCCTTTGCGATGGCGGTCATCCGGATGCGCCTCGCCCAGATTGATCCCGACCTTGAGTCCGCAGCGTGGAACCTTGGCGCCTCCAACTGGAGTGCCATGCGTGAAGTCATCGTGCCTTTCTGCCGGCCGGCGATAGCCTCTGCGTTCTGCCTGACGGCCGCGGTCTCCTTCGATGAGTTTGCGGTGGCCTGGTTTGTGTCGGGTCTGAATAAGACCGTACCGGTTATTATTCTCGAAATCCTGCAGGGCAATACCGACCCGCAGATCAACGCCATTGGTTCAATCGTTTTCATTACCTCGATGACTCTGGTGATCCTGGCCCAGCTGATCCTGATGCGAAAAACCATCAACCAGACGGCAACCGGAATCTGAGCATGAACGACCCGTCCGCCCCCCGTCCGCTGGTTTCCTTTGACGGTGTTTCCAAACGCTATGGGTCGGTGGTGGCCGTGCACACCATGAATCTCGAGATCTACGAGGGTGAGTTTCTCGCGATCATGGGTCCCTCGGGGTGCGGCAAAACGACCTCACTGCGGATGCTGGCAGGTCTTGAGGAACCCAGCGAGGGAGAGATCCGCCTCGAGGGCCGGCGCATCAATGAGATCAGCAGTATTGAACGGGATACACCGATGGTCTGGCAGAGCCTCGCCCTGTTTCCCTTCCTTAACGTTCAGAAAAATGTCGAGTTCGGTCTCAAGATGCGGGCCATTCCGGCAAAGGAACGTCAACAGCGTGCGCGCAAGTGGCTCGAACGGATGGAGATCATGGAGCTGGCCGACCGCGATATCAGCCAGCTATCGGGGGGACAGAGGCAGCGGGTTGCGCTTGCCCGGTCCCTCGTGACTGAGCCCCGAATCCTGCTGCTCGATGAACCCCTGAGCGCTCTTGATGCCAATCTGGTGGTCCGGATGCAGGGGGTGCTCGCGCGGCTTCAAAAAGAGCTAGGAATCACTTTCGTGTACGTCACCCACAGCCAGTCAGAAGCTTTCGCCATGTCCGACCGGGTGGTGATCATGAGCCAGGGCCGCATCGAGCAGATCGGCTCCCCCAAGGCGATCTACCGCAGCCCGGCTTCTCGCTTTGTTGCGGATTTTGTAGGGGCCAATAATATCCTCACCGGTTCTGTCACAGACTCGGCAGAGCGGCTGGAGATCAGCACTGCGGTCGGCGAATTCAGCTGCGCCAAGAACAGAGATATCAGTTTCAATCGTGGCGATACGCTCGACATGGTGATCAGTGCCGATCTTGTACAGATTTCGATGGAAGACCCGAGCGTTCAGAACAGCCTGCGCTGCCGCTTCATCAGTGAGGAGTTCGTCGGCTCGATTGTGACCATCTTCGCCGAGCTCGAGGACGGCTCCGATTTCAAGGTGCAAACGCGCCAGCGTGATCTCGCCAACATGGCGCTTGAGGAAGGCACCGTGTTCTATGCCTCGTGGAATGAGGTCGATGCCCACCTGATCGGCGGGAACAACAATTAACATGCTAGACCTCCTCATCCGTAATGCCCAGCTCATCGACGAAAAAGAGACAGTCGATCTTGGCTGTCTGGACGGCCGCATTACCGAGCGGACCCCTCGCCTTGAAGCCCCTGCCCGTGAAGAGATCGACGCCAGTGGCAATCTTGTGACGCCGCCTTTTGTCGACAGTCACTTCCACATGGACTCCACCCTCACCTATGGACGACCCCGGTATAACCAAAGCGGGACACTTTATGAAGGCATCAGCCTTTGGGGTGAGATCAAGCCTGATTTGACCGTCGAGGATGTCGAGCGGCGTGCGCTACTGCTCTGTCGTTGGGCAATCGCCCGAGGGAGTCTGGCGATTCGGTCTCACGTGGACATCGGCGATCCCGCATTGACCGCAGTCCATGCGCTCCTCGAGGTGCGCCGGAAAATCAGTCCCTGGCTGGATCTGCAACTCGTGGCCTTCCCCCAGGATGGTTATTTCAAAGACCCCCAAGCCGTGACGCTGCTTGCCCAGGCGCTTGATCTGGGCGTGGATATTGTGGGCGGAATTCCTCATTTTGAGAGCACCTATGACGATGGACGCCGTTCGGTTGAAGCGCTCTGCCGGCTTGCAGCAGACCGGGGCCTGATGGTCGACATGCACTGCGACGAGTCTGACGACCCCGCATCGCATCATATTGAAACGCTGATCTCAATGACGGCCGAGTTGGGCATGCAGGGCCGGGTGACAGGATCGCATTTAACCTCAATGCATTCCATGGATAACACCCTTGCAGACAAACTGCTGGGTCTCATGCACGAGACCGAGGTGAATGCCATTGCCTGTCCGCTGATCAACATCACCCTGCAGGGGCGCAAGGACACCTACCCCAAACGCCGCGGTCTTACCCGGATCAAAGAGATGATGCAGCGGGGTATCAACTATTCCGTGGCGCACGATTGCGTGATGGACCCCTGGTACGCGGGAGGCAGTCACGACATGCTCGAGGTTGCCCACATGGGACTGCATGTTGGACAGATGACAGGAGTACATGAAACCGCGGACATGTTCAACGCCATCACAGTCAATCCCGCGCGGACCCTGCAACTTGAAGGCTACGGCCTTGATGTTGGCTGCAACGCCGACATGGTGGTTCTGCA
>CAYSMI010000105.1:0-5820 GCA_964432165.1 uncultured Acidiferrobacter sp. | reverse complement strand
ACAGCACGGATATCAGGCGGCCAGCGGAAGTATGGCGATGTCGCCAACGGCAACTCCGGCGTGTAATGCCAGTTTGATGCCGAAGCACCTGCGGCCGCCCCACCGAAAGAAGACTGATTTAAGTCGTCAGGCAATAGTGCTCATCCCTTAATACCGTGTGCCGCAATCCCGCATATTTGGATCATCACCGGGAGACCGATGGAATTGAAGTCTGTATACCGATAGTACCTAGAAGATATCCCGGCTGCGCTGGACACAACGACCTCATTTGACTCGCCGGGAAACACTGCGTTGAGCCTTTATTGAAAACACCTCTAATCCAGAAAGCGTTTTATCGCCTCATTGACAACAGTGGGTTGCTCCATGTGTACATTATGCGCAGACCCATCGATAACTTCTAGTTGCGCGCCAGGAATCCCGTTGATGAGCATTTGCTGTTGTTGCCAATCATAAGACCGGTCTTCTCTCGCCCAGATGACGAGCGTCGATGCCGATATCTGACCCAGTTGGTCTCTCATATCCCAGTCTTCCCAGGCATCCAAACTTGCCAAAGCTGCTTGTCTCGTAGCTTTCTTGCCTTCCTCCAGGCATAAAGGGTATCCCTCCTCCTTGCTCGGGTTCATGAACCAGGTTTTTGCAATGTGCTGGCGGGTCACCGCCAATCCAGAACCCATGATCTTCGTTCTCGACTGGTCGATGGTTTCAAAGCGATTTGGCAGATTACCCATAGGCCCGGTCCCCAGGCAGATCAACTTATCAATACGTTCCGGCTGCATGATCGCCATCTCCTGGACAATCATCCCGCCCATCGAATGTCCGAGAAGGTTACATCGCTCTATTTTTAAAAAGTCTAAAAGATGAAATACCTGATCAGCATTGCCTCGGATCGTTGAGGGTGCCTCCAACGATGCACTCTCCCCATAGCCTGCAAGTGACGGCATGATCAGATCATAGAACTGTGCCAGATCTTCCTGAAATCGCCACATACTCTGGCCACCCAGATAGCCATGCACTAACACAAATGGAAAGCCAGAGCCTAATCTTTTGAATGACAACAAATCCATTGATGGACTGAACGAATGCTTTTTGGAGTTCGCAGAAGCACTATCCAGGCCCCTGCTTTTCCTAGACGCGTTTGCGCCCCTGAATAACCCGATCCAGGATCAGCGCGCAAAACAGGATCGCTATCCCGGCCAGAATTCCCTGACCCACATTTGCGTATTGCAAAGCCTCGAGGACATCCTGACCCAACCCTTTTGCACCGATAAGCGAGGCGACGACAACCATCGCCAGACTTAACATAACGGTCTGATTAACTCCCGCGAGTATTGTTGGCATCGCAAGCGGGAGGTCAACCTTCGCCAACAGATACCACTTGGATGCGCCATAGGCGATGGCTGCCTCACGAATTGCTTCGGGCACCCCCTTTAACCCTAGAACCGTCAGACGGACCACCGGCGTTCCCCCGAAAATCATGGTGATGATGACAGCCGCCACTTTGCCGGTTCCAAAAAACGCGATTACGGGGATCATGAAGACGAATGCTGGCATGGTCTGCATAAAATCCATGATTGGGCGTATGAACGCATAAAACCTTGGACGCGTAGAACAATAGATGCCCAGCGGTATCCCAATCGTAATACTTAAGATGGCAGCGGTTCCCAGCAATGCCAAGGTCGTCATCGCCTTGATCCAGAACCCCAGCAAACCCATGTACGCGAGGAACGCAATCGAATAAATAGCTGCCCTTGGGCCTGCGGAAAGCCCTGTCATAACAGCGATTGCGCTAATGACGACGATCCACGGCGTCTCCACAAAAAGCATCTCTAACGAATCAAGGACGCTTCTGATGCCGATAGTGATAGCCGTGAAAAGAGCATCCCCTTTCACTACCGCGTAGTCAAAACTTTTTTCAACCCCGTCTATCGATAGGAGACGAATATCAGGATGGGTTGGAAAATCAGCGAACAGCGTTATCAGATTAGGGAAGCTGTAATGGACCGTCGATAACACAATTATGGTTGCTGCAAAGAGCGTACTCGCAACAATGTTCGTTATCGTCATTCCCGGACTGATTGAACTATCCGAAATCCACTCTGAGAATCTTTTTTCCAGGATCGCATTGGCCGATACCGCCTGGAACACTCTTATTGCCAAAAAGAGAACAAGGCCCCCAACGGCGATCCACAACCCGAGTGCTTCTATTCGTTGTGCCTCCTGAAGATACCCCGCGATGGAATCTTCTAAGGACTTGATTGTTCTTTGGAATACGTCGACTTTGTCTGATTTCGCTTCGATCGCTGCCTGAAGTTGCTTTTGCCGGAACTCGATGGTCGACTGAATCTGGTCTATTTTCTGGTATGCATCGGCGCTAATGTTGCCGAACAGTCCTCTTACCACCTGCACAATGGCAAAGGTCTCAATCAACAGAAATGCCAACGCCCAATTCCAGATATTTCGGATTCCAAACCAGATCGACCCCAGAAGGAAAGCCGTCACGTTAAGGGAAAACACAAACCGGGTGCTATTGTTGATCTTCTCGAATTCCCTGACGTAATAATCAGGACGAGTCTTGACGAACTCGCGAATTTGATTGGGATCGATAAAGTCGTTGTCAGTCATCGCGATTTTCGACAATTGAGGCGAGCACATCTTTCTGGCTGACAACGCCAACGGCCTGGTGATTTCCGTCCACGATGACCACGGGCTGATTACTCGATACGAGTTTTTCCACGAGACTGCCTAGAACATCGTCCTCTCTCATCCGCTCGCAATCTTCAGGGATCGAACCATGATGGCTTTCGAACTTATCGACGGGTGTCATGATGGAACCCGCCTTCACGACTTCTAGTCTTGAAATCCCCTTAACAAAATCCGCAACGTAGTCATCTTTGGGGTTCATGATGATTTCTTCTGGAGTCCCCACCTGAATCACCTTGCCATCGCGCATGATGGCAATACGATGGCCGACCTTGACCGCTTCATCGAGGTCATGGGTGATAAAGACGGTCGTCTTCTTCAACTGGCGGGACAACTTGATGAACTCTATCTGAAGCTGTCTTCGGATCAGCGGGTCCAGCGCGCTGAACGGCTCATCCATCAATAGTATCTCGGGATCGGCGGCGAGCGCCCTGGCTAAACCGACTCTTTGCTGCATGCCGCCAGAAAGTTCATGGGCATACTTGCTTCCCCAACCACCCAACTCCACGACATTGAGAATATCGTTAGCCCTTTTATACCTTTGATTCTTGTTTACACCTCTAATCTCCAGAGGCAGAGCGATATTATCGATGACGGATCGATGAGGCATTAAAGCGAAGTTCTGGAACACCATACCGATCTTCTTGTTACGAAAAGCCTGCAAAGCCTCGCGCCCGAGGGCCATCACATCCTGGCCGTCAACAAGAATTTTCCCGAGCGTCGGCTCCAGCAGTCGGTTGATATGTCTTACCAGGGTCGACTTGCCACTACCGGACAGACCCATGACACAGAAAATCTCGCCGGGATTAACATCAAACGAGACATCGAAGACGCCAATAACAGCGTTGTATATCTCGAGCGCTTCCTGTTTCGAGATCCTCTGCCTGGTGATCGCCTCAAGCACCTCCGCAGAGGTATTACCAAAAATCTTTGAGACATTCTGAATCTCAATGAAACTGCCGGTATTCTCTGAGGACATTTGCACGTAAAAAAACCGGCGCCAAGAGGCGCCGGTTCAATTATAGGACCGACTTTCTTACAGGCCTAGCCAGCCGTCTACAGTCTTCGGATTCTGCGCCATCCAGTCTCGTGCGACTTCCGCCGGATCCCGCTTGTTCACAGAAACTTCGTAAGCGAGCCACGAGACATCGTCAGCCGTCAATTGGAAGTTACTGAAGAACTCCACAATAGCGGGAGACTTTGATTCGAGAGAAGTCCCCCAGCCAATCTGGATCTGCTTCAGTGCATCCTTCGAGGCTACGTGTGATTTTGTGTACCAGTCCGGATCTGCTTTCGGCTGAATCATTTTGTACTTGGCAGGGTCATAGGTCGGCTCACTCAGCATCACGATATCCGCCATACCCCAGATCGCATGAGGTTTGTAGCAGTAGAAGGCATAACCTTCACCTTTTTTGATTGAATCCAGCACACGGGCATTTTTCACCGCTTCAGCAGCACGGATCGGTTCAATACCTGAATCATATAACTTGTAGTCTCTTAATTTGACCTGGTTAACGTTCGCTGATGCCCAACCATCCGCGCCGATCCAGAATTCTCCTTTGCCATTCCCGTCGCTATCCATCGCTGCGACGACTTCAGGCCGACCAAGATCAAAAATAGATGTAATGTTCATCTTTTTCGCAAAATCTTGCGACACACAGTAACCCTGGTTTCCCTCATAACTCTTCTCACTTAACTTGAGCGTACCCTTCGGCACAAGGTCATTGGTGTAGGCTTCCTGGTTAGGCAACCAGATATCCGGATGCACTTCGATCTCGCCTTTGCTTCGATCAATTGCTGCATAAATTGATGTGTTATTACCGGGAATAATGTCGGCTTCCCCGCCCATCTTGTCGGTGACGACGGCCGCCAACAGATTGGCAATAGCGGTGGCTCCTGTCCAGCCCGGGTCTCCAATATTGACCTGCTCGGCATAACTTGCCGTTGAGGCAGAGAACACCAAGACGGCACCTATGGCGGTTTTCCTAAAAATCTTCATGCTTCACTCCTTGATTTTAATGTTGTCTCGCACCTGCGAGATTCCGTTACTCATCGTCTGTTAACAAAGAAGTAACCAAAATGAGTATTAAATACCTACTGAGGGATTTCAAGTACCAAACACGCCCCTTTATATGTGCTTTTTGCATCTTCATGGATCACCTTGATCCAGGGCTATCTGAAGGTACGCTGGCGCCGTCGGGACTCGACCTCCCGATAGACGGGCTTTCGAATCTCAGGTAGGGGCATTTTCCGGTGCAGACCGTCCATGCAGCGCCGGGCTGAAACCCTGGGTCCCGCGTTTTTGAGGCCTTTTCTGAAAATGAATCTTCATGACGTGTCGCGTGAATTCAACCGTTGGCACAATGGGACATGGTTGCTATAAAGTTGCGCGCCTGACGCCCGCTTTGCGGCGCTTTTTCAAGGAACAGAAAAGATGACTAGCCACGTATTTCGACTATTGCCCGATGGTGACCCCGCGACGGGTATGGGGTCGTCCGACATGATCGACGCGTCCGCGTTTACGACTTCCGACCATAACGAGACCAATCACACCTTCTTTCAGACGGATGACGGCTCGATTCTGAGCGGAGTATGGGAATGCGCCCCCTGCCGAGAAGATATCGAGGGCTACCCCGTGCACGAAATGATGACTGTAATCTCCGGGTCCGTAACCATGACCAACGCTGACGGATCCGCAGATACCTTTACCGCGGGAGATACCTTCTTTATCGCCAAGGGAACCAAATGCATCTGGGAGGTCACTGAGACGCTTCGCAAGTTTTATATGATCGCCGAATGAAGCCTAGATGACCTTCCCTCAGTTCCTTGTCGTCATCAGCACTTTGCTGATGCTCTGGGGTGGGCATGGTTATCTGCGAGATACCCTGGCCGGCAGAACGAAACCCAACCGGGTTTCGTGGTCGCTATGGGCGCTGGCCCCCCTCATCAGTCTTGGTGCAGCATTATCGGCGGATGCGGACGTCTGGGCTTCGGTCAGGGTACTTGTCGGCGGTATCGTTCCCGCGGTAATTTTCCTCGCGTCTTTTATTAACAAAAGCAGCTACTGGCGTCTTGGGCGCTTCGACTGGTTCTGCGGGGGGCTTTCATTGGCGGCGCTTT
>CAYSMI010000104.1:0-5867 GCA_964432165.1 uncultured Acidiferrobacter sp. | reverse complement strand
AACATGGCTGATCGACGACTTTGAACCTGTAGACATGGAGTTGGAGACCAACCAGATCGGCATCTGGTTAGGTGATTACGTGAACTATGCACGCTCCGCCTATGGCAACGATATAGACCCGAACTTCATCGCACTTGCCAGCGAGGCTGGCCTGTCGCATTTCTGGCTTAGCGGTGAGCCGGGTCAAGACGCTGATTTCCTGCGCAGGAATCATGGTCGGGGCTGGGGTGCAGTGCCTCCAGCCCGGCCATCCGCAGGTGTAGAAAGCGACCCCGGTGTAACTATTGAACTGGTCTTCAAGGGCAAATCGGGCGCGTCCGGTTCGTCCTTGGACGACGACGCAGATGAACGTGGCCGGTATCAGGTTGTCAGAAGAAGTGGCCGATGGTTTATCGCATCATTTGAGGAAATAGGCGCCACGCAAAGTGAGGTCCCAAGTGAGGATCAATGGGTTTTTGAAAACTCGGCATCTGTTACCAAGTACCTATCACAGTCGCAGACTCTGAGCCGGAATCTGAAGGCTTGTGAACCCTCTGAGTTGACCCTTTCGGTACCGACTACCCCACCCAAGAAGATCCAGTTCATCATCCAGGGTTATCAGGGCACTCTATGTCAGTTCAAGGTGATGATTGTTGGGGCAATCGGGTTGTTGTGCAAGGCGCCGGCAGAGGCCATCGAGGCACAGCTGGCCATGGAGCGATCCTGGTCAGAGCAACTTCAGGACCAGCGGGATGGCCCCTTCCCGCTTCGCCTGACACCGGACAAACAACTTGCAGATCGGACCGGTAAAGCAATGTCCGAGTCATGCGAGGTAACAATCGATGAGCAGCCACCACTAGACATCGAAAAATATGTCAGCGAAACATTGCTCTATATCGAGAACCTGGTTTCGTGCGCACCAAGCACCTACACCTATACCCATCCCATGATTCCCGGGTTCACCGGAAAGAACGTGATCAAGGGCGATGACCAGGGCCGATGCGTGATTCAGATCCATATGCCCGGAGATCTAATGATGGAATGTGCCGCATCGGCACGTCATATTGAACTGCTGCGCAATCAGACAGCGCTGATGCTGAAGGAGTTACAGGAGACCGGTGCGTATGAATTCTCGATCGAGATTGATCTTGGTAGCGGTGTCAGTTCCTCAGAACTCAGCAATCTGATGGGCGAAGAGTGCCAATGGTGATCGTTGAGTCACTGAAGAGAGTGTCGGGCACCCCGGCAAACCGACCGGTCGGCCGGAGCCGGTGGAGGAGGAGTTTGCGCGTTTAGCGCTTGGAGTACTGAGGCGCTTTGCGGGCTTTGTGCAGGCCAACCTTCTTGCGCTCGACCTTGCGTGAGTCGCGAGTGACAAACCCGGCTTTGCGCAGGGGTTCACGCAGGGTCTCGTCATAACTCAGCAGCGCTCGGGTAATACCGTGGCGAATTGCGCCGGCCTGGCCGGTACCGCCTCCGCCGGTCACGCGGATCGTGATATCGAGTTTGTCGTTGAGCTCAGCAGTATCGAGCGGCTGGCGGACAACCATTCTCGCGGTCTCACGGCCGAAGTATTCGTCGAGGGTACGGCGGTTGACCGTAATGTTGCCCGAACCGCGGGTGAGGTAGACGCGGGCCACCGATGACTTGCGCCGGCCCGTTCCGTAATGAATTTCGCCTGTCTGTGCCAATGTCTTCGTCCCTTATCGCTGATATCGCTGATCGAGGTTCTGCTAGATTTCCAGTACTTTAGGCTGCTGGGCCTGATGGCGGTGTTCCGGTCCTGCGTACACCCTGAGTTTTGCAAACATCGCTCTTCCGAGCGGGTTCTTGGGCAGCATACCTTTTACAGCACTTTCGATAACCCGGGTCGGATACTTCTGTAGCTGCTCACCCAAGCCAATCTCTTTAATCCCGCCGGGGAAACCGGAGTGACGGTAGTAGCGCTTGGCTTCGGCCTTGTTGCCCGTCACCCGGATCTTCTCGGCATTCACGATCACGATGTGGTCACCCGTATCCACGTGCGGGGTGTACTCGGCTTTGTGCTTGCCGCGAAGCCGCGAGGCGACCTCACTCGCAAGGCGCCCGAGAATCTTGTCGGTGGCATCCACGACATACCACTCTCTCTGGACCGTCTCGGGTTTGGCGCTGAAAGTCTTCATTACGATATCGGATTTTTGCGCAAAAATGAGGCGCGGATGGTACTAGAAGCCCACCTTCGAGGCAAGTATTTTGGCACCGGACGGCCTCGAATAACGCGCTTTCATTCCCAAAACAGCGTTCGCGAGACGAAATAGCTGCTGAGGACCATCCCTAAACAGCCCCCGGAACATCATGCCGGTGGGGAGGGGTCGATCAGTTCAATCCAGTGCCGCACGGGAACCGGGCTATGAGACGCCAGATGGGAAAGACAGCCGATATTGGCTGTCGCAACCACTTCGGGCTGGTCACCGGTGAGGTCAGACACCTTCTGGTCCAGAAGTCGCGTGGAAAGCACCGGCTGCAAAATTGAGTAAGTTCCCGCCGCGCCACAGCACAAGTGCCCGTTCTGCACGGAGACAAGATCGGCTCCCGCACTTTCAAGAATGCGCTCTACCCTTCCCCTGATGCCCTGACCATGCTGCAGGGTACACGGAGAATGAAAGGCCACCTTTCTGCCTGTCATCCCCCTAAGAGAAACTGTGTCCTCGGGGTCGATGAATTCACACAGATCCATAGTTATCGCGCTTACGCGCCTTGCCTTTTCACAATAAGCTGGATCGTCCTTGAGGAGTTGACCATATTCGCGAACCGTTACGCCGCAGCCGCTCGCCGTCATCACGATCGCTTCGAAACCGCCTTCGATGTGGGGCCACCAGGCATCGATATTTTGTCGCATCGCCTCAAGCGCTGGGCCGACAGCGCCAAGGTGTAGCTCGAGTGCACCACAGCAGCCCGCCTCTTTCGCAATGACGGCATCGACATCGAGCTTTTCAAGGACACGCCTCGCCGCGCCATTAATCACGGGGGCCATTGCAGACTGTACACAGCCTTCAAGCATCAGCACCCGACGACTGCCCCTGGTCTTTGGCGCAACACCAGCGGGGCGCCTTTCCGGCACATGGCGCGCAAGACCAGCGGGCAACACGCCGTGTAACATCTGACCTGCCCGAAGCAGCACACTGAACCATGGGCCCAACAGCAGACGCGCGAGCAGCCAGCGTTGCAGACGCTCCAGTACGGGTCGGCTGGACAATTCCTCGATGGCCGGCCGAGCCAGTTCCACAAGGCGGCCGTAATCAACACCCGATGGGCAGGTCGTCTCGCAGGACCTGCAGGTGAGACAACGGTCCAGATGGGTCCGTGTGGTCTTTGACGCTTCGCCGGTTTCAAGCAACTGCTTGACAAGATAGATCCGCCCCCGAGGCCCATCCAGTTCGTCTCCCAGCAACTGATATGTCGGGCATGTGGCTGTGCAGAAACCGCAATGCACACATTTGCCGAGGATGGAGCTCGCCTCCTTGCCAAAAGAGGTGTCTTCAAAAGCGGGTGCAAGTTGAACGTGCATGATCTAGTCGTGCGTAAACAGGCGGCCTGGATTAAGGATCCCGCCCGGATCAAACGCTTTCTTGAGCTGGCGATTCAGTTGAAGCACCGAACCCTCCGGACCGCTGAAGTGCTCATCCTGATCTGCGCCCCTGAAGCCGGTCACGTATCCCCCAAAGGGCCGGACAAGATCTGTCATCTCCTTAAGGGCGGTATCCGCCTTAATCCAGTAGCGTGCGCCGCCCCAGTCGATAATACTTTTGCCCGGCAGGTCAATGAGACGGCCCTGCGGTTTCACATTGACGCGCCAAAGGGTTACGTCTTCGGAGAAGAAATCGAGCTGCTGCTCCTTAAGGGCGTCCCAGAAGACATTTCCCTGCTCTTCCATGTCGCCGCCAAGTTCAGTTACAGCGGCTTTGACCGCGGCCTCACTGCCCGAGAGGCGTACCCGTAAACGACCGTCATCCCAAGCGCTGGCCGATACCGGCACGGCCCGGCTGAAAAGGCCCGTCATCATATCCAGCGCGTCAGCTGAGGACATCTGGTAGCTGCGCGTCTCGATACAAGCAGGCAATGGCAAAACCTTGAGCGAGACCTCGGTCAGGATGCCGAGTGTTCCCATGGACCCTGTCATGAGGCGGGAGACGTCGTAGCCGGCGACATTCTTCATGACCTCGCCGCCAAAGCGCAGCGCCTCCCCTTTTCCGTTGATACAGCGAATGCCAAGGACAAAGTCCCGCGCCGCGCCGCGGTAGGGCCGCGACGGACCCGACAAGCCGCACGCTATGGTCCCGCCAATCGTGGCGGCTTCCCCGAACGCCGGCGGCTCAAACGGCAGCATTTGGCCGGATGAAAGAAGCGTATCCTGAAGGTCTCTAAGGGTCGTTCCGACACGCACACTAACCACCAGCTCGGTTGGCTCATAACACACGACTCCCTCAATACTGCGAACGTCGCATGGGGTACCGTGGGGCTTTCGACCCAAGAAACGTTTTGTACCTCCTCCGGTGATACAGATGGCCTCACCATCACGGGCGGCCTTTCGGACCTGTTCCTGGATCGCTGCGACAGCGCTATCGGAGCCTTCAGACATCCTAGAACCTTGGCAACTCCGGGTGCGCCAGCTTGCCGTCATGGACGTGCATCGCGTTGAATTCTGCGCATCTGGCAAGGGTCGGCACGGCCTTGCCGGGATTAAGCAAACCATCCGGATCAAAAACCGCCTTCAGTGCATGAAACTGCTCGAGCTCGGCTTCGTCAAACTGCACACACATCTGATCGATTTTTTCCAGACCCACGCCATGCTCGCCGGTGATCGTGCCCCCAACGCGCACACACAGCTGCAGAATCTCCCCGCCCAGCGCTTCGGTACGCTCAAATTCCCCGGGCTTGCCCGAGTCATACAGGATGAGCGGATGCAGATTCCCGTCGCCGGCATGAAATACGTTCGCGACCCTTAGCCCGTACTGGGAAGCCAGTTGCGAGATACCGGTGAGGACTTCACCCAGGGCACGCCGCGGAATCGTGCCGTCGATACAGTAATAGTCAGGCGATATGCGGCCCACTGCCGGAAACGCGTTCTTTCTGCCAGACCAGAACCGCTCGCGCTCACGTTCATCACGGGCGATATCCACGGAGCGGGCACCACATTCAAAAAGCAGCGACGAAACCGCACTAATCTCGGCATCCGCTTCGGCCTGTGTGCCGTCAACCTCGCAGAGCAGAATTGCTGCTGCATCCCGTGGATAACCGGCCTCAACAAAATCTTCTGCGGCAACAATGGCCGGAGTGTCCATCATCTCAAGACCTGCCGGGATAATGCCTGCCGCGATAATCCTGGCCACTGCCGAGGCCGCCTCGTCGACGCTCTCAAAAGCCGCCATCAGCACCTTGGCTGCAGGCGGTGTTGGCAACAGCCGGACCGTGATCTCAGTGACCACGCCGAGCATGCCCTCCGATCCGATAAAGGCCGCCATCAGGTCGTAACCCGGCTGATCGAGCGTCTCCCCGCCGATCTCAATCACCTCACCTCCCATCAGAACCACCTCGGCCGCGAGGACATTGTGTACCGTGAGGCCATACTTGAGGCAATGCACCCCGCCGGCGTTCTCGGCCACGTTACCGCCTATGGTGCAGGCAATCTGCGATGAGGGATCAGGCGCGTAATAAAGGCCGCGCTCCGCCACCGCCTCGCTGATGGCAAGATTCCGCACACCCGGCTGTACACGGGCGGTGCACGCCAGGGTATCAACCGAAAGAATCCGGTTGAAACGGGCCATACTGAGCAGCACACCTTCCGGATGGGGTGTGGCACCGCCGGAAAGCCCTGTGCCCGCACCCCTGGCAACAACCGGAACCGAATG
>CAYSMI010000103.1:3073-5889 GCA_964432165.1 uncultured Acidiferrobacter sp. | reverse complement strand
GACCTTGTAATTTCTGATTTAGCCCCCAACCTTACGGGTGTGGCGAGCGTTGACCAAACCGCGATGGAAGGGCTTGTTCTGGCCGTGGTCCAGTTCGCCAGCCAGCAACTGGGCCCGAAAGGCGTTCTGGTGACTAAGTTCTTTGAGGGATCACAGGCGAAGACTTTGCGCCGCACTGTTGAAAGTTTCTTTCATGCCAGCCGTGTCAGAAAGCCCGACGCCTCACGCGCAAAGAGCGCCGAAGCCTATCTTGTGGCGCGCCAGCCGCTCAGCAGGACGTGTTATTAATACAGGGCCTGTATTTGTGTTTCGTGACAAAAACTCTCAGAATCTCTCCATTACGGTGGTTCGTTCTGCTTTTTGCAGATCTGATCGTTGATTAAAGTGTGATCATTTATAGCTTATGAATAATCTTACCAAGAATCTCGTGCTCTGGCTGGTAATCGCCATGGTGCTGATGGCTGTGTTTAACAACTTTGCACCAGAGCAAAACCGTGCGAGTCAGGAGATTGATTACTCCGCCTTTCTCGATGAAGTGGAGCGGGGGTCGATCGAACAGGTGACCATCGATGGAGCGACGATCCATATCCGGGGTCGCAACGGTGAGCGTTATGTCACCTACTCACCCGGTGATCCCGGGCTGGTCAATGATCTTCTGAAGGCCGATATCGTCATCAAGGCGCATAAAGAGGAAGAAGCTTCATTGCTGATGCAGATATTTATCAGCTGGTTCCCGCTGTTGCTGCTCATCGGTGTGTGGATATTTTTCATGCGCCAGATGCAGGGTGGTGGCGGGCGTGGTGCGCTGAGTTTCGGCAAAAGCAAGGCACGGATGCTGACGGAAGACAAAAACAATGTGACCTTCGAGGATGTCGCAGGCGTTGATGAAGCTAAGGAAGAGGTGGGCGAACTGGTCGAATTCCTTCAGGATCCGTCCCGTTTCCAGAAGCTCGGAGGCCGAATCCCACGCGGTGTGCTGATGACAGGCAGCCCAGGCACCGGCAAGACCCTGCTGGCCCGGGCAATTGCCGGGGAAGCCAAGGTGCCGTTTTTCACGATCTCGGGATCGGATTTTGTAGAGATGTTCGTGGGTGTGGGCGCCTCCCGGGTTCGGGACATGTTCGAACAGGCGAAGAAAAATGCGCCCTGTATCATTTTTATCGATGAAATCGATGCTGTCGGACGCCAGCGTGGGGCCGGACTTGGCGGTGGTCATGACGAGCGCGAACAGACACTGAACCAGTTACTGGTCGAGATGGACGGCTTTGAGGGCAACGAGGGCATCATCGTGATCGCTGCCACAAACCGGCCCGACGTGCTGGATCCGGCGCTATTGCGCCCCGGCCGGTTTGACCGCCAGGTGCATGTACCGTTACCTGACATTCGCGGACGTGAGGCGATCCTGAAAGTCCACATGCGCAAGGTACCGGTGGATAGTGATGTAGATCCTGCGATCATCGCGCGGGGTACGCCGGGATTCTCGGGTGCGGATCTCGCCAACCTCGTGAATGAGGCCGCACTCTTTGCCGCCCGGGCCAGCCGACGCAAAGTGTCGATGGAGCAGTTCGAACTCGCGAAAGATAAGGTCATCATGGGTGTCGAGCGGCGCTCCATTGTGATGCCTGAACAGGAACGGCTGAATACTGCCTATCATGAATCTGGGCATACCGTTGTCGCCAAGGTACTCGCGGATTGTACCGATCCGGTCCACAAGGTCACGATCATCCCGAGAGGCCGGGCGCTGGGTGTCACGATGCAATTGCCCGAGGAAGACCGCTATAGCCATAACCGCGAGCACCTGTTCGCGCGTATCGCGGTTCTGATGGGCGGTCGGATTGCCGAGGAAGTCTTTATGGATCAGATGACGACCGGCGCTGCAAACGATTTCGAGCAGGCGACCAGTCTGGCACAGAACATGGTCCAGCGCTGGGGTATGAGCGACCACCTCGGCCCCAGAGTTTATGGCGACAACGAATCGGAGGTGTTCCTGGGCCGTGACGTGACAACGCACCGGAACATCAGTAATGCAACTGCAGAGCAGGTTGACCAGGAAGTCAGCCGCATTATCGAAGAGCAATATAACCGCGCACGGCAGATTGTCGAGTCGCATAAGGCAATCATCGAGGTGATGGCGCAGGCCCTGATGGATTGGGAGACGCTCGAGTCTGACCAGATCGACCAGATCATGAAAGGTGAGACCCCCCGCCCGCCGACACCGGGGGAAGGGGACAGCACAGGCCGTCCAAGTGGCGATGGCGGTGAGCAGTCGGAGCGCCCCGACATCAAGCCGAGTATGGACTCTCCCGCGAGCGACTCTGCCTGACGTCGGGCATCGGGTCAGCGGCCCCCGGGGTGGCCGGATGCTTCGTTTGTCAATGAATCGCGACCCCCAGGTCATGGGGATCGTCAACGTTACGCCCGATTCCTTTTCTGACGGCGGTCAGTTCGATTCCACCGATTCGGCTATTGCGCACGGCCGCCAATTGGCCGCAGAGGGTGCCGATATCGTTGATATCGGGGGGGAGTCAACACGTCCGGGTGCCCAGGTTGTGCCGACCAGGCAGGAGATCGAGCGTGTGGTCCCGGTCATCTCAACTTTAGCCAGCGAAGGCGTCACGGTATCGGTAGATACCAGCAAGCCCGAAGTCATGGAGGCCGCAGTCGATGCGGGCGCCAGTATGGTGAACGATATCTATGCTCTGCGAAGGCCGGGTGCGCTTGAGGTAGCGGCCCAACTGGAGGTGTCCATCGGTCTCATGCATATGCAGGGAACGCCTGCCACGATGCAGAACGCTCCCCGTTATGATGATGTCGGT
>CAYSMI010000103.1:0-2973 GCA_964432165.1 uncultured Acidiferrobacter sp. | reverse complement strand
CCATGCTCTGATGGGCGAACTGCCGCGGTTTGCCAAACTGGGCGTACCCTTACTGATTGGCGTTTCCCGCAAGGCCTTCGTTCGTGCGCTCACGCAGGTCGACTCGGGCGAGATTCTTGATGAGCTAAGTGCGGTGCTCGCGGTGCTCGCCGTTGAGCGGGGGGCGAAGCTCGTTAGGGTGCATAACGTACGGACCACACGGAGACTGATGGATGCGAGGCGCACTCTGGAAGTTGTTCCACCCCAATCGGTAAACTGAGCCAATGCGCAAGGGACGTTATTTCGGGACAGACGGTGTTCGGGGGACGGTCGGTGCTTCACCCGTGACGCCGGCTGAGGTGCTGCATCTGGGCTGGGCCGCAGGCCGCGTGCTGGGGGCCGGGCACGCTCGGGGCCGCGTCATTATCGGAAAGGATACCCGGATCTCGGGCTATCTTCTGGAATCCGCCCTGGAGGCGGGCTTGAGTGCTGCTGGGGTGGACATTGCACTGACGGGCCCGCTGCCGACGCCGGGGATCGCGTACCTGACGCACCAGGTAGGAGCATGCGGC
The DNA here is from genome assembly GCA_964432165.1 of uncultured Acidiferrobacter sp. Classification (GTDB taxonomy): domain Bacteria; phylum Pseudomonadota; class Gammaproteobacteria; order Arenicellales; family UBA868; genus UBA868. Next base: position 2,422 of record CAYSMI010000103.1, on the reverse strand, counting down.
GGCATTGTGATCAGCGCGTCCCATAATCCGTATCACGACAACGGCATCAAGTTTTTCTCCGAGTCCGGCAGGAAGCTTGATGACGAAACCGAAGCCTCGATCGAGGAGCTCATGTCGGAACCGATGACCACGGTGGCGCCGGAAGCGCTCGGCAAAGCGGAAAGGCTCATCGATGCCTTGCCCCGTTATTCCGAACACTGCCGCAACACGTTCCCTCCCGGAGTCAGGCTCGATGGACTCAAGATTGCAGTGGATTGCGCTAACGGCGCTGCCTATCAGGTAGGACCCCTGGTACTGCGCGAACTCGGAGCTGAAGTGGTCTGCACCGGAATTGAACCTGATGGCTTTAACATCAACCGGGAAGGGGGTTCGATGTATCCGGGCACGATCTGCAGTCTCGTTCGTGAATCCGGTGCTGATATCGGGATTGCCTTTGACGGGGATGCCGACCGGGTGGTGCTGGCGGATGCGCAAGGGCGGCTGGTCGATGGCGACGGCATCCTGTTCGTGCTGAGTCAGCATCGTCACCAGTCCGGCGATTGCAAGGGTATCGTAGGCACGCAGATGACGAATCTAGGTGTCGAGCTTGCCTGCCAAACGTCGGGGATCGAGTTTGTCAGGGCCAAGGTGGGAGACCGGTATGTGCTTGAGGAACTCTTGAGACGGAAATGGTTTCTCGGCGGAGAAACCTCGGGACATATTCTGTCGTTGGATCGAACCACAACGGGCGACGGCCTGGTGGCGGCACTTGCGGTGCTTGAGGTTATGCAGTTGACCGATACGCCGCTGGCAGATCTGGTCAACGACCTGCAGGTATTTCCCCAGAAATTGATCAATGTTTCGGTCGAGCATGCGACACCAGCAGAACTGCTGTCCCACCCACGAATCGCGGACTTGGTCACCTCGTGTAAACGTGAACTGGGTAAGCGGGGGCGGGTGGTCCTGCGGGCTTCCGGTACCGAACCGGTGATACGGGTGATGGTGGAGGGCGAAGATGCTGTCAGCGTAGGAAGACTTGCCGAGGGACTGGCTGAGGCCATTGTTTCCGCTGCTGCCTGAGACCGGGGAAGCGGATGATTGCATTGGGCCCCGTTCTGAAGGCGGGAAAGCCATCAGCTGAGTAGTTGCTTGCGTCGATAACCCCCGGCCGTTAACATTCACGCCCTTTTTTGCCCTACCTTTCGGGACGATCCGTTGTTCCTGATGCTGTTGGAGAAAGCGAATGAGAAGGCCACTGGTCGCTGGAAATTGGAAAATGAATGGAAGTCGCGAGATGACAAGAGCACTCGTGACTGGGATAGCGGCTGGTCTGCCCAGGCAGTGCAGTACCGAGGTCGTTGTCTGTCCGCCCTATGTATACCTCGACATGTGCCGTGAACTCGTGCCCGAAGGAGAAATCTCGGTCGGTGGGCAGGATCTTGACGTCCACGAGCCGGGCGCATTTACGGGCGAGATCGCGGCCGATATGCTGCTGGACGTGGGTTGTCGTTATGTCATTGTGGGTCATTCCGAACGGCGCAGCCTCTACGGGGAGACCGACGAGCGTGTCGCGCAAAAAGCCAGCGTTGCGTCCACCAAGGGTCTTGTCCCGATTGTCTGTGTTGGGGAGACACGGGAAGAGCGGGAAGAGGGCGTAACCGCTGAGGTCGTCCGACGCCAACTCGGAGTGGTTATCGAAACCGCCGGGATCGACATCTTCCCCAAAGCGCTTGTCGCCTATGAGCCTGTCTGGGCGATCGGCACGGGTCTGACAGCATCTGAAAGCCAGGCGCAGGAGGTTCACGCCCTGATCCGCGAGCAACTCTGTGATGCCAGTGAGCAGGTTGCAGTAGACACCCGCGTTCTGTATGGTGGTAGTGTTAAGCCGGACAACGCGGTAGGGCTTTTCTCCCAACCCGACATCGATGGCGGATTGATCGGCGGTGCCTCACTCAAGGCCGACGACTTTCTTGGTATCATTAAGGCGGCGACCTCATGAACCTGCTCACCAGTATCTTCACCGTAGTTCACCTCGTTGCGGCTATCGCGATCGTCGCACTGGTCCTTCTTCAGCAAGGCAAGGGTGCTGATATGGGCGCCGCTTTTGGTGGCGGGTCTTCCAGTTCGGTTTTCGGCAGTCGTGGCTCAGCGACCTTCCTGAGTCGAGTGACTGCGGGACTCGCAGCGGTCTTCTTTATCACCGGGTTGAGCCTTGCTTATATTTATACCCAGCAGAGCGCGGCTCCGCGCAGTGTGATGACTACGGAGACTGCCACTGAGTCATCCGACGTCCCCAGCACCGGTGGGACCACGGTGAGTGGCGACGCCGAGTCGGATATTCCCGCAGCGCCGGGCACAGACTGACGGTCCCGGAATAAGATATGCTGCTACCTTTGGTGTTACTTTGATGTTTCTGATCAGCTTGCCGAAGTGGTGGAACTGG
>CAYSMI010000102.1:2910-6087 GCA_964432165.1 uncultured Acidiferrobacter sp. | reverse complement strand
AGAACAAAGGCTGCTGTTTTGCCTGTGCCGGTCTGTGCCGAAGCCATCAGGTCTGTCCCTGATAAGACAACAGGAATCGCCCGTTGTTGAATATCCGTCGGCTTGATAAAGCCAGATTTCTTGACCGACTCTAGTATTCGCGGGTCGAGATTAAATTGATCAAATTGCAAAACACAATCCTCACGGCGTGTACGCCGCTCTGAAAAAAAATAATGGAGAGAGGTCTCGCAACCTCGCTGGGTCTGGTTTAACCAGATTGTTGCGAATTAATCGTCAAAGGCCACGAGACGTTACTGGCAGTAACACAGGTGATGGGGAAAAACACACGATCACAAACGCATTTCCCCTTCTTGGGGAGGCGCGACTATACATGGCTCACGTGAAAAACACCAGCGCCTGAATGACTATTGAATTGGTGACGCGCTTTTGCAATCACTCGAGACACTGTATTGTCCTACGACTTAACAGGGGCAAGCATACAGCCGCCAGTAAGGGCCCGGGTTTTCGCAACTAAGCGCTTAGCGCTGGGCCAGCACACTGTCTATGGCGTTTGCAAACGTCATGCGATCCTTTTTGCTAAATGGATCGGGCCCACCCGTTTGCACGCCGCTACTTCGCAGTGAGTCCATAAAATCCCTCATGTTCAGGCGTTGCCGAATGTTTTCTTTTGTGTATTTTTCACCACGTGGGTTAAGCACGGCACACCCGTTATCGACGAGCTCCGCCGCCAGAGGAATATCCTGCGTTATGACAATGTCGCCCTTATTCGCATGCTCAACGATGTAGTTGTCGGCAACATCAAAGCCGGGTGATACCTTTACTGCGCTGATAAATGACGAACGCGGTACCTCGAGCAACTGGTTCGCGACTAACGTAACAGGGGTCTTGGTTCTCTCAGCCGCCCGATAAAGGATCTCTTTAATCACCGTAGGTGATGCATCGGCATCAACCCAAATCCTCCGTTTTGTTCCGTCGTTTAAGATAGTTTTGACAACGCTTCTATATGGCTTGGACCTAAACCACAGCATCCCCCGATGACGTTAACGCCGGATTCTTTCCACTGCGCGGCAAACTCAACCAGATGTGGGGGGCTGATCACTTCTTCAAAATTCCAATAAGGCGACTTGAAATAGCCACTATCAGGGTAGGCTGTAATCAAGCCATTGTGTACTTGTTTAATTAAATCAATCCCATCCTGAATCAATTCGACAGACGTATGCATGATCCCCATGCCTTCAAACTGATGCTTACTCGCTTCATGGATATTGTCGATCAGTAAAATGCTTTCATCAAGAAAACCGGTAATCTCCGACGTTTGATCTTTTCTCCTTGCAGAGAGACCACACCATATTGGAAGCGGAGACTTTGCCGCGCGTTCAAACAGCGGCAGCATGCGTCTGGGGACTGACATCATTTCCAACAAAACAAGGTCAACCCCGCCCTCTTCATAGAACGCAAACATCTCTTCAAAGGCATCTTCGAATTGATCTGGAGAAACATCTCTTTCGATAGATTTACTCAATCCGGGGCGGAACCCGAGACTGTGTGACACAGAGCCTGCCACTAACACGTTGGGATTCCCACAACGGTCACGCGCCAATAATGCAGCTTCGATATTTTTTTCGTTAACCGGTCTAATCTGGTCTGAAAGGCCCGCGGGTTCGAGCACCAGCCGAGAGGATGCATACCCATTAACGGTGATCACGTCAGCCCCAGCGTCGATATACCTTTGATGGGTATCGACCAGGAGATCAAAAGCCTGAATAGAAGCGCATGCAGACCATGTCATATCGTCCATTGATACACCGCGCCGGTCCAACTCCGTTGAGGTGCCCCCGTCGAGTATGGCTAGCTTCCCTGAATGTAGCTTGGATACAAGTGCTGTATATCTGTCAGTCATAATCCTGTTCTCAATAAACCGCTATCACCTTAAGCGCTTTTGTCTTCGAATCACTGCATTTTCAAATTGCAGTGATCGGTTGACCAGAGATACATGTCGACGGCGTACCGTCGACGCCTACAGGAATCTTTCCGTTAAGAGTAACCCGATAAAACTCCCGTTCGAAATCACTGGCGTAGACATCGCGAACCGCCTGGTGCTGCGTTGCGCGGTTATCCCAGAAGGCGATACTCCCCGGCTTCCAATTGAAACGAACACAGAACTCGGCACGAATACAGTGTTCCCATAGAAACTCGAGCAATGCATCGCTCTCGCGTGGTTCGAGACCGACGATGTTGCTTGTAAATTCCTGGCTGGTATAGAGGACGCGCTCTCCGGTCTCGGGATGAACGGTCACTAGCGGGTGCTCCGCCATCAATGGGTTGGCATTCAGCATTCGGTTGTAATCGTCGGCCTGTGCATCATCGGTCGCGGTTTTGAAGCGATGTACAGCGCGCAGGTCAGCAAGAAAATTGCGCATGGCCGGTGACAGCGCCTGATAGGCAGCCGCGGTGTTGCAAAAGTGCGTATCGCCACCGTACGGTGGCACGACAACCCCGCGCAGTATCGACGCCATCGGTGGATTGATTGCTGCAGTAATGTCGGTATGCCAGTCGGTCCAGGCGCGTTGCGCCGCCGGTCTTGCAGCAAAAGCCGCCCGGTTCTTCAGCACCGGGTATATCTCAGGATAGTCCGGATCGCTGCCGAATACAGCGTGTGCGGGCGTCGGGGCACCGAACTGCCGTGCAAACGCAATGTGCTGCTCATGCGTCAGGAACTGATCTCGGAAGAAAACCACCTTCCAGCGCAGGAGTGCAGACCTAATCGTTGCTACTTCGTCGTCGGCCAGCGACCTGGTCAGGTCAATACCACGAATCTCGGCGCCAATGTGAATCGTCATCGGTTCGACGACCACACCAGAGTTATCTGTTTCGCGCATCACGACTACCCGATATGAAGCCAGGGATTCAAAAATGAGGCTCAGACAGCGATTGCAGTGGTATTGTAGTTCACCTTCCCAATTACCTTTTAACAGACGGCCAGAATGTCCCGAACTTCAGAGGATCTCTATTGGTTAACGAAGGCAAGCGCCTGTCGGGCGACCGCCTTTTCTAAACTGCGCCCAAATGGCTGATAGCTGGCAGGCCGTGCTGGGAATGAACCTGCAATGGTAAAGTGAAAAGAAACCAATTAATGTTAAACCCAGAAGAGTCGCCGGTAGCCTCTATATGTACTGT
>CAYSMI010000102.1:0-2810 GCA_964432165.1 uncultured Acidiferrobacter sp. | reverse complement strand
TATGTACTGTCTTTTGCTCCTTTCATTTACACTAGATTTATGTGGGTGTTGAGTCCGCCTGCTGATAATCCTTTCACAATCATTGGACGCTACTTCCATGAATAGTTCAAAGAGACTTTTAAATATTGCTTGTCTCCAGACCAGTCCACAGCCGGATTTCCAATCCGCGCTTGATCTGGCCGTATCACTTGCAGAAGAGGCAATAGCAAACGGTGCTGAGTTCATTGCCACACCGGAGTATTGCGGTGGACTGAAAACAGAAGGCTCGATTTTTGCCCCACCAAGCGCACCGGAAGAATCTCATCCTGTCTTAAATGGACTCCAGACTTTTGCAAAAAATAAGAACAAGTTCGTTCTTATCGGCTCAATCGCTATTGACGGCCCCGATAATAAGATCCTTAACCGAAGTTTCGTTATCGATAACCAAGGAAATATCGTAAGCCGCTACGACAAAATTCACTTGTTTGACGTCAATCTTTCTGAGCAGCAGTCATACTGTGAAAGCGCATCTGTCCATGGCGGAAACAATGCGGTTCTCTGCCAGACACCGTTTGCAAAGATGGGCCAGACGGTCTGCTACGACCTTCGTTTTCCGAATCTCTATCGGGAGTTGTCTCAATCAGGTGCCGAAATCCTTTTTGTCCCGGCTGCCTTTACACAAAAGACCGGAGAGGCCCATTGGCACGTACTCAATAGAGCGCGCGCAATAGAAAATGGTGCTTTCGTTGTTGCTCCATGCGCCATTGGCAAAGTCGATGGCGGTGGCGCAAGCTACGGTCACTCATTGATCATCAATCCCTGGGGCGAAATCCTTGCCGATGGGGGAGATCAAGTCGGGGTTATCAGCGCTGTGATTGACATTGACGAAGTCGGGATCGCCCGCCAACGTATCCCTAGCCTACGTCATGACAGATCTTTTGCTCTAACAAAAGCCGTTGGACTCGTAGCTGCGTAGTAACCCACTCTGGCCACGCAGAGCAGAAGAATGACTGATTGCCTCTAGCACCTAAAGGGATGGCCTCACTGCCTCTCCTTCCCGCTGTTTTGTTTCCCAATCTGGTGCAACGTAGGCTTTTGCGTTCGATGGAGGTAAGGCATCCTTACCGCGAATGATGTCCGCGGCTTTTTCGCCAACCATAATGGTGGGCGCGTTCGTATTGCCATTGGGCACCGATGGGAATATTGATGAATCCACTATCCTCAGACTTTCTATGCCCCTGACCCGACAATAGGGATCGACAACAGCCATGGGGTCTTCATCTGCACCGATCTTACAGGTACATGTGGGATGGTAAGCGGTTTCGACATTCTCTCTAACCCAAGCATCTACCTCATCATCCGTTTGTACGCTCTCGCCAGGATCAATCTCACGCTTCCGGAACTCGTCGAAGGCCGGTTGCATACCAATTTCGCGCGTCAAGCGAAACGCCGTTCTGTAATCATCAATATCCTGTTGGTCCTGAAAATGGTTCAACACGATTTCGGGCTTTGCGAGAGGATCACTGGAACGCAAGCGTACCCAGCCCCGACTCTTCAACTTGTTAATGCCGAAGTGAATTTGGTACCCCTGAGGTCCAGCATTTCCCTTTCCGTCATAGCGAACCACCGCTGGAAGGAAGTGGAATTGAACATTAGGCCACTTCAGTCCGGCCCGGCTCCTAATGAACCCTGTGGATTCAAAGTGGTTGGTCGCACCTAACCCGGATTTGAAGAAATACCAGCGTGCCCCAATTAAAAACTTGCCCAAAGGGCCCATGTGCCTGTTCAACGACACGGGCAAATTAGTTTCATACTGAATAACGGATTCAAGATGATCTTTCAGATTCTCACCCACGCCGGGCAGTTCATGTAGAACTTCGATTCCTGCATTTTTCAGAACCTGGGGCGGGCCGATTCCCGACATTTGCATGATGTGCGGCGAACCTATTGAGCCAGCGGACAGGATGACCTCCCTGTTGGCTTTCGCGATCTGTGTTTGACCATCCCTATCGAACTCGACCCCTATCGCCTTCTTGCCATTCAAAACAACTCTTCTCGTCAGAGCATGCATTAACACTGTGAGATTACGGCGATGTAGAACTGGTTTCAGGTATGCATTGGCAGTACTGCAACGAACACCGTCTTTAACCGTCATGTCCATCTTGGACATGCCCTCCTGCCGATAACCGTTATAGTCATCCGTCACGCCGTAGCCAGCTTCCTGACCCGCCTTAATGAAGGCCCGATAGAGGGGGTTTTTCATGCCGTTTCCGTTGCACGTATGCAACGGGCCGCTTTTACCTCTGTAGTCATCCTCGCCATAGGCACAGTTTTCAGCCTTCTTGTAGTATGGCAAGCAATTCCTATATCCCCATCCTTTGGCACCAAGTTCTTCCCATTGGTCCAGGTCGCAAGCGTTTCCACGAACGTAGATCATGCCATTGATAGATGATGATCCACCGAGGGTCTTGCCACGCGATACATCGACCAACCGGTCATTGATTTTCGGCTCGGCCTCAGACCAGAAACCCCAGTTGAAACGGGGCATGCTCATCGGTATCGACAATGCTGTCGGCATCTGAACAAAGATACTATCGTCCTTACCACCGTATTCCAGCAACAAGACGGACGTGTCTGCGTCTTCTGTCAATCGATTAGCCAGAACACACCCAGCCGACCCTGCTCCAACGATGACGTAGTCAAATGTTTTCGATTCCATCTCCTACACCTTTTTGTTTATCAGCGCCTCAAGAAAGACAGGCGTGGCTATGAATTAAGTACGATCATCCCCAAATAATACGACTGCCGCTGGGGGAAATCTAATGTGCGGG
>CAYSMI010000101.1:0-6095 GCA_964432165.1 uncultured Acidiferrobacter sp. | reverse complement strand
GCTGGTTTGTTTGATACTACTTGCGGGTAAATTGCCGATAGAGGGCAAATAACGCGTAGGCCGCAACGGCTGCGAGCAGTGACAGCGGAAAGCCTGCAGGACCGATCTCGTTCATTGCAGTTCCTGCCAGGAACGGGCCAAGCAGGCCGCCGACGCCAAAGAGCACGGAAAAGACAGCGTTGGCCGAAACCAGTTCTACATCGCGAAAACGTTGACCCAGCAGCGTAATACCGACGGTAAAGATCCCGCCCATGGCGCCACCCCAGATACTGACCACGGCCCATAGCGCCAGTGCTTCTGGCTGCCACCAGGCATCTCGGCCGCCTTCGACAAGCAACGGAAACAAAATGATCGAAAGCATCAGTGTCACAACGCAGGCAATCAGCAGCCAGCTGCGGTTGACTTTGTCCGCTAACCAGCCGATTGGATATTGAAAAAAAATTGCTGCTACCGCGCCGACCCAGATAACCGCATATCCGGTCTGGCGAAATTGTGCGCCCAGTACATCCATGGTGTAGAGATGGGCGAAAGACTGCATCGCGCCTTCGACGACACCAAACATGGCTGATGACAGCAGTACCGTAGGTGCGGCAAGAAATACTGTCGCCAGGCCCAGAGCGACTCCCTGTTCGCCAATATTCAGTTTGATATCAAGTTTTCGCGCGGGTAACAGAAAACAGGCAGCGACTACGACTGCCAGCAACCCCCAGACGAATGGCCAGTAAGTCTCAGGGTCAAGAGATGCACCCAGTATCGGACCGACTGCCCAGCCGGCCATGCCAGCCGTGACGTAGATGCCCATCCAACGTCCACGCACTTTGTCGTCGACGATTTGATTTATCCAGGTGTCACCCGCTGTAAACAGCAGCGAATTGCCCATACCCAGGGCGAACCGGATCACCAGCCAGGTCTCAAAACTGCGAAACGCCGGTAAGGCGATTAACGTGATTGCGACGATCACCAGGCCGAGCACAATGGCCTTGAAAAATCCCAGGGCCGGGATGATGCGCGGCGCAGCCAGGGCGACCACGATAATGCCGGCAAACTGGGCAGCGGCATTAATGCCGATCATGGATTCGCTATAGCCCTGATTACGCAGCGCTTCAGCCAGGATCGGCCAGTTCAAAGAACTGGTGATTGCGACCACCGCCAGTGCAGCGACGAGCGCAATCATGCATCGAATTCTTTGCTGGCGAGATAAGTCATTCATGGTCTAGCTAACCGTCCACTAACGTCGATTTTGCGCGGGACTTGATCTTAAAACTTTCAGCACACTAGCAATTGTAGGCAATACGGGGCCGCTCATGACCGTCCCCAACCGAGTTGGTTCAGCCGTTATGGTAGTTCTGGGAGAACGAGTCCTGCGACTCCTTGCAATAGACCAAAGGCCGGCCATGCACTAACATCCTAACTGGACCAGTTGGTGGGGGCGGGTCAAGTCTACCGGGAGATTATCGGCCGGTATTTTCTGGCGATGACCGCGGTGGAGGCATCCGCGTTGATCGAGGATAAGGCGCCGGTCGAGATCGAATGCACTGCTGCGGTGCCTGATTCGGAGGCCACCGGTTGAGCCGGCCCAGGCCTTTGTCAGCGGTACGTCAACGGGAGGACCTATCAGGGAGGTTGGATGTTTACGGATCGTATCGAAGGTAAATGGATCGAGGCTTTCCAGGCCGTTTTCGGTCTGTGCAAGATCGGGTCGGGCGAGCAGGTTGCGATCCTGTCGGAGACCCAGTCCCGCGCGGTCAATGTACATCTGGCCGAACTCGCGCTTTGTGGCATGGGTGCACGGCCGTTTCACGTCGTCATGCCGACTCCCCCGCAGAGCACCCCAGTGCCGGTCCGCTCCACCGGGGCTTCGGAGGCGCTACAGAACAATGCTGCGGCCGTAGCCGCGCTTGCTCAGAGCACCATGGTCATCGATCTCACCGTGGAAGGGTTGTTGCATTCGCCCGAGTTGCCCGACATCCTGAAAGGGGGCGCCCGGGTTCTGATGATCTCGAATGAACATCCGGAGGCTCTGGAGCGGCTGAAGCCTGACGAGGACTTAAAGCCCCGGGTCCGGGAGGCTGTCAAACGGGCCAAATCGGCCAGGATCCTGCGCGTCACGTCCGAGGCCGGCAGTGATCTGGTCGCCGATGTGAGTGACTGCCCGGTCACCGGTGTCTGGGGCTGGACCGATCGTCCCGGTACGGTGACTCACTGGCCGGGGGGAATCGTTGTGGCGTTTCCGGGAAGACAGACGGTCAACGGCCGCCTGGTCATGCAGGTCGGTGACATCAACCTGACATTCAAACGCTACCTTGAGTCTCCAATCACGCTGACTGTGGAGAACGACTATGTGACCCGGGTGGAGGGAACCGGCCTTGATGCCCAGTTGATGCGCGAATACTACGCGGCCTGGAATGACCGTGAAGCCTTTGGGGTGTCACACATCGGTTGGGGTCTGAACCGCAACGCCCGCCACGAGGCGCTGACCCTGTACGACCGCCACGATATCAACGGCACTGAACTGCGCGCGCTGGCCGGGAACTTTCTGTATTCCACCGGCGCGAACGAGTTTGCCAAGCGTTTTACCCTGGGGCATTTCGATCTGCCGATGATGGGGTGTACGGTCTCACTAGATGGCGTCCCGGTGGTTGAGAACGGTCAGTTGGTTGAGGTCTGAGGCGTTGTCCAGGGTCGATTTCAAGTCCGAAGGGGCAGGAACAGCCGTGGTCTTTTTGCATGGTGTGGGCGGTGGGTCTGATAATTTTCGGTTTCAACTGGATGTTTTCGCTGCCCAGGGCTATCGGGCAGTGGCCTGGGATATGCCGGGGTACGGGCACTCGACGGCACTCGAGGCAATGACCTTCCCGGCACTTGCCGATGCATTGCTGATGATGATCGACGACCTCGGGGCAGATCGGGTGCATGCTGTTGGGCATTCCATCGGCGGTATGGTGGTGCAGGAGTTCGCCCGGGATCACCAGCACCGTCTGGCCTCCATGGTGCTGGCGCAGACATCGCCGGCGTTTGGCAACCCGGACGGAGAGTTTCAGAAAAAGTTCCTGGCCGACCGCCTGCAGCCCCTGGAGGAAGGTAGGACCATGCTTGAGATTGCCCGTAGCGTCGTCCCTGGTCTGGTCGGCCGGGGGGCTTCTGATGAGAGCCGTGAACTCGCCGTGGCCTTTATGTCCAGGATTCAGCCGGAGACCTACGCAGCGGCGATGCGCTGCATCGTCAGTTTCGAGGGCCGGGACCATCTTGCAAAGATCGCTGTGCCGACACTTGTCCTCGCCGGTGACCAGGACAGCAATGCACCCGCTCCGATGATGGAAAAGATGGCATCGAAGATTCCCGGCGCCGAATATGCGCTGCTGACCGATACCGGTCACCTCGCACCGATCGAAAATGCCACCGCCTTCAATGAGGTGACGCTGGACTTTGTCAGGCGGCACAGTTGATGAGTGCCGGAATCAATCACATGAACAACAACGCACTGGGCCAGAAGCCCGATTCTCCGATGTTCGATCCCGATGCCTGGAATCTGACCGAACAGGAGCGGGAACTGACGACGATCGCCCGTGAGCTGGGCCAGGACAAGATCGCCGCCCGGGCCGAGCACTATGACCGCAACGCGGAGTTCCCGATGCAAAACTACCGTGATATGCACGCAGCGGGCCTGCTCGGAATCTGTATCCCGCGTGCCGACGGGGGGCAGGGTGCACCGCTCAAGGCCTATGCACTGGCCGCTGCGGAGATCGGGCGCTACTGTGGTTCAACCGCACTGACCTGGAATATGCATGTCTCGTCCTGCCTGTGGTCGGGGACACTGTCGGATGACCTGGAAATGGATGATGCGGTGCGTCGCCGGCATCACAGTAACCGCGCTGTGCACTATCGGCGGATCTTGGACGAGGGTGCCATCTATGCGCAGCCTTTCTCCGAAGGCGGGGCTGCCGCGGCCGGCGCCGTTGCCTTTGGCACGACGGCAAGCCGGACCGATGGTGGTTGGCTCATCAACGGCCAGAAGATATTCGCCTCGCTTGCTGGGAGTGCGAATTTCTATGGCGCACTGTGTACGGAACTCCAACACGGGGACGACCGTCCCAGCCGCCGCAACACCCTGTATCTGGCGATTCCGGCTGATGCCGATGGGGTCAGCGTGAAGGGCGACTGGGATCCGTTGGGTATGCGCGGTACGGTTAGCCGGACCCTGCTGTTCGAGAACGTCTTCGTACCAGATGGTTCCGAACTGATGCCGCCAGGGGTCTACTATCAGGCCGCCACCCAGTGGCCGCACATGTTCCTGACGCTGACGCCCACCTACCTCGGGCTGGCCCAGGCAGCCTATGACTTCACCGTCAGATACCTGCGTGGGGAAGTGCCCGGTGTGGCGCCGGTCAAGCGGCGCATGTATCCGACCAAGCAGCTGGCCGTGGCCCAGATGCGGGTCATGCTGGAGCAGACCAAGTCGCTGTGGTTTCAGGTGATGAGTGAGGCCCGGCGCAACCCCAGCAAAGAGCAGCTGTTGCGCGCCTACGCGGCTCAGTACTCCGTGATGGAAAACGCCAATGAACTTGCTCAGCTTGCAATCCGGACCTGCGGCGGGCAGGCCATGCTGAAGAATCTGCCGCTGGAGCGGATCTACCGCGACTCTCGTTGTGGTTCGCTGATGCTGCCTTGGACTGCAGAACTGTGCCTCGACAAACTGGGTCGGGATACGCTCTATGAGCCCGGTGAGACGGATGAATCATGAGTCAGGATATCTGTCAGTGGATCGAGGCCCATGCGGCCTTTATTCCCGGCAAGACTGCCATCCATTGCGAAGGCCGTGATATCAGTTATGCCGAATTGCTGGCGCAGGTCCAGAACACCACGCGGTTTCTGAAGAACGCGCATAGTGTCGGCCGCGGTGACCGTATCGCGTACCTCGGCCTCAACTCACCGGAACTGCTGATCCTGCTCTTTGCCTGTGCCCGGTTGGGCGCGATGCTGGTGCCGCTCAACTGGCGGCTTGCGATTCCTGAACTCGAGTACATTCTGAACCATGCCGCGCCGCGGCTGCTGATCTGTGATGACGAGTACTTCCCTGCCGGCGAGAAGCTGTGCGGTAAGCGGTCTCCGTGGACTCTCTGTGACCACGGTCATCTGGCGGCCGGTAATCAGGGTGGTGATTACGATGGAGCAGATTCTCCCGCCGGCCCTGGCTCGCCGGTGCTGCTGGTCTACACCTCGGGAACGACTGGGCGTCCGAAGGGCGTGGTCCTGACCCAGGAGGCGGTCCTGTTCAATGCCTTGAATAGTGTGCACATGCACGATCTGGATAGCACTGACCATATCTTGACGGTGCTGCCAATGTTTCACGTCGGTGGCCTCAACATCCAGACGACCCCCGCCTTGTACGTCGGTGCAACCGTCACTTTGCACCGACGTTTCGAACCCGGGGCTGTGCTGGCGGACATACAGGCGCTCGCTCCAACGCGTCTGGTGCTCGTGCCGGCGACCATCATGGCGCTGGCCAGCCATCCTCAATGGGCGGCGACCGATCTTTCCAGCGTGCGATCGGTGACAACCGGTTCAACGATTGTGCCTCACTCAATCATCGCGCTGTTCCATGATCGAGAGGTGCCCGTGATCCAGAACTACGGTCTTACCGAGACAGGCCCCGTCGCGCTTTACCTGCGGATCGAGGATGCCTTCGAGCATGTGGGTTCGACTGGCCGCGATGCACTGCATACACGCCTGCGGATCGTGAACAAAGAGGGCGAAGACGTGGTCCGCGGTGAATCCGGCGAGCTGCTGCTACAGGGACCAAATGTACTGCGGGAGTACTGGGGTGATCAGGCAGCGACGAGAGAGGCATTCGATGAAGGCTGGTTCCGGACAGGCGATATCGGCTACCAGGATGACGATGGCTATGTCTACATCAACGACCGCAAGACCGATGTGGTGATATCAGGCGGCGAGAACATCTACCCTGCTGAACTCGAGCAGATACTGGATACGGTCGAAGGGCTGGCGGAGGCGACGGTTGTTGGCATACCGGACCCTCGCTGGGGGGAAGTGCCCGCGGCTCTGGTTGTTCTGGAACCCGGCAAGACGTTCGACAA
>CAYSMI010000100.1:4091-6139 GCA_964432165.1 uncultured Acidiferrobacter sp. | reverse complement strand
GCGGCCGGATCAACGGATGCGTGCTGGCACTGCACCACACCGCCATGGTAAAAGTCGGTATCAATCTCCTTCGACTGTTCTGCCCGTGGTACCAGGAAGGCCTCCATCTCAAGGCCTGGCGGCTGAGACTCCAGTTTGCGGGCAAGCTTGTCATAGTGGCGAGGGGTATGCGCGCCAAAAAACCGGCCGCACACACGATAGTCGCAGTCGATGTTTTCCTCGCCGATAAAATCGCCGATCCATGCAAGCGCGCGCTGCCCTTCTCGATGGACCTCAAAGGCCGTCTCGCGACCGTGCTCTTTTTCCAGCGCTACGAAGTCCGGCTTGATTCCGGTCGATACCTGCCCGCCGTTTCGTGAACTGCACCCCCATCCGGGTTCATGTGCATCAATCACCAGGGTCGCCCGTCCTGCCCGGGCGGTCTGTAGCGCGGCACATAAACCGGTGTAGCCTGAACCCACCACCAGCACATCCACGCTGTCCGGCAACACCTGGGATCCCTCCCCAGCGCGCGGTGTCCGCTCCCACCAGTAAGGGTATTCACAATAATCTGGAGAAAACAGTGAGGTGGAATCTCTGCTCATATCCGGCCTCCCTTAACGGGACAGGTCGCTGACCTGATAGCTTGCGCCTTGCAGCCAGTCTGGCGCGATCTCGACTCCCCAGCCCGGGCGGTCGCTGACGCTGACCTTGCCCTCCGTCACCTTAAAAGGCGACTCCACAAAAAGACCCTCCTGCCACGGATAGTAGTCGGGGCCTTCAATCGAGAACTCGAGATATTTCCCGGCATTGGGAATCGCTTTTAAAAGGTGCATGGTAAACAGCGTGACCATCGAAAGATTGGCACAGTGCGGGGTGCAGGCCAACCCCTTGTCTGCTGCCATGGCTGCAACCCTCACGGCGCGAAGCATTCCGCCGACATAACAGACATCCGGCTGCACGATATCGACTGCCGGCATCTCGATCATGCGCCGCCAGGTTGAAAGATCGCAATCCTGTTCTCCACCGGTTACGTCCAGCGTCAGCGCACGGGTCACCTGCCGGGTCTGCTCAAGCTCCCAGTAAGGGCACGGCTCCTCAAAATGTTCGACTCCGCAGTCTTCCAGCAGGTGCCCCACCGTGATCGCCCTTTCCGGTGAGAACCCGCTGTTGGCATCCACCAGCAGCGAGACGTCATGCCCGAGCGCATCCCTGACGGCCGGCACGATCGCCTCGGTACGCCCGGGCCACTCATCGACATCGTGGCCGCACTCTGCTCCGACCCGGAACTTGAACGCATCGAAGCCAAACTCGTCGCGCAGCCGACCCAGCCTTTCGGCCTCGGCCGCGGGAGCAATATCGCGCCGCATGCTGGAACCATAGACGCGCAGGCGGCCCGGTGATCCGCCGAGGATCTCGCATACGCTCTTGCCCTGCACTTTTCCCTGTCGGTCCCAGAGTGCCGTCTCAACTCCTGCGAGCGCCCGTCGTAGATAGGATCCGGGAAACTTGTGCTCGCGCTCGGGGATGACCTCGACCAGTGCGGCAATCTGATCGGCGGGCTGACCCAGTGCCCAGGGTGCAACCTGACGGTGAACGACCAGTGCCGTGATGTCCGCGTTGTAGGGTGCTACCTGACCCCATCCCTCGCTGCCATTGCGGCATGTCACCCGGACAAAAGACAGATACTCGCGGCTGAATGTTTCAATACGGTTGATCGTCGCGCCGTCATCAGAATCCGGCATTGGCAGTCCTTAATTTCAATCCCGATCAATTCACGGCGGTATTGTGACCCAAAGAGATAACATTGCATACACTCGGGTGGACACCGTCACACGGACCGGTGCGGCCTTTGCCGAGGCCGAAGCCTCTACAATAGCGCTGTAGCTGGACCGCCCTTAACTGCAGGCGCTGACGGCTCATGCCCTCTGACCTGACGGACCCGGGTGATCCCTTTTGGCTGAAGTTCCCAGACAGAATCCACAACAGCGGCTTGCCGGCATCCTGCTGCTGGTCATGATCATCGCCTCTGTACTTGTGGGCTTTGGCCTTTCCGACTTTCTGTGGGT
>CAYSMI010000100.1:0-3991 GCA_964432165.1 uncultured Acidiferrobacter sp. | reverse complement strand
AGCGGCCGGCCCGCGCCGAAACCGGGACTCAGGGCCTTCTGGCAGACCATCGCCGGAATCCATCTTTTTTCTTCCATCATCAACCTGTCCGCATTGATCATCTTCGGCGATGCGCTTTCAAAGAATCAGAAACTCGACCGCACCACTGCGACCGCTTTGCAGCGGGGCTTCTCGCTCGCCGCGCTCTGGTCGCCTTTTTTTGCAGCAATGGGTACCTGTCTGCTGTACGCACCCGGCACGAGACTTCACGACCTATGGCTGCTCTCCATCCCACTGTGTCTTTTCGGATTAGCGTTCACCTGGGCCGACCACAGGTTCAGAAAATCCGGGGGACTCGATACCTTTGAAGGTTATCCCGTCAACTTTCGCGCCCTTTGGGTGCCTTCACTGATGGTGATCTGTGTACTCACAGCAAACAGCCTGTTTCCGGATATCTCTGTCCTGGTACTGGTCTCGGCGCTTTCGGTGGCCGTAACCGCCGCGGTTATCGCGGTTCGGCGGTCATTTTTCCAGGCGATCGCAACGGTCCGCAACTTCAGTTACGAACGGCTGCCGGATATGTACGGAGAATTGGCGCTTTTTTTCAGCACCGGCGTGATGGCGACCGGGATCTCGGCACTCGTCGCCGAAACCCACCCCACGCTTGACGTCATCGGATTTACTCCAGCAATTGCGATTGCCCTGCTCGCGATCCTGCTTTCGCTCGCGGTCGCCGGGGTCCATGCCATCGTCAGTATCGTTGCCGCGTCTGCCATCGTCGCGCCGCTCAATCCCGAACCTGCGGTGCTGGCATTTATTTTTCTGGTGAGCTGGTCGGTCGGAGCGACCGGTGGCCCGATCTCGGGCCTCAATCTCGCGATGCAAAGCCGCTATGGTGTCCGGCTCATCGAATGCTTCACCTGGAACCTGCGCTACACGATCGGCATGTTTGTCGGTGCCAGCGCGATTATCCTGGTTGCGCTCGGCTGAGCGTG
This sequence comes from uncultured Acidiferrobacter sp., assembly GCA_964432165.1. Classification (GTDB taxonomy): domain Bacteria; phylum Pseudomonadota; class Gammaproteobacteria; order Arenicellales; family UBA868; genus UBA868. The sequence goes on along the minus strand of CAYSMI010000100.1, from coordinate 3,017 downwards.
CCGGAGAGTTTATTCCGGCACAAGATACCAACGAAACTCCAACGGCGTGAACTCGTTATGGAAGGCATCAAGTTCATACTGCTTGCATTCACGGTAAAGCTCCAGATACGACGCACCCAGATAGTCTCCCAGGGCCTTGGCATTCTGCAGACGGTCCAACGCGCTTTGCCAGGTAAACGGCACCTCGGGATCGAGCTCAGCTCCCGCGTTATCCTGACGTGCGGCGGGCGGATTGAGTTCGTGCGTGACCCCGTGGTGAATACCTGCCAGAACCGCCGCCAGGGTGAGGTAAGGATTGGCATCCGCTCCGGCTATCCGGTGCTCAAGCCGGCGGGATACCGCTTCTCCGGCCGGAACCCTCACTGCGACTGAGCGGTTGTTGTAACCCCAGGTTCTGCCGGTCGGCACGTACAGGTTAGGCGCAAATCGACGGAAGGAATTCACGTTCGGCGCAAAAATTGCCATCGACTCGCCCAGCAGGTCCAATGTACCGGCAATGGCGTGTCGAAGCTGGTCACTACCTTCGTCGGAACCATCATCGAAGATGTTACGGCCGGCGTCATCAAGCACGCTGACGTGGGCGTGCAGACCATTGCCGGCGCTATCGGGATATGGCTTGGCCATAAAGGTTGCGGCAACGCCATGCTTTCGCGCAACGCCTCGGACTGCCCGCTGCAGCAGGATTGCATGATCCGCTGCCTCGACCGGATCACTGACGTGTTCGAGATTGATCTCAAACTGCCCTGCTGCATACTCTGAGGTCGCGCCCCCTAAGGGCACCCCTTGCGCTGCGCATGTCGATTCCATCTCAGCTAGAAAACCGCCCACCCCGTCAAGGTCTGCCAGGCTGTAGACCTGGGTGCGCTCGGCCCGCCTGCCGGTATCCGGAAGGACAGGGGGATGCACTTCGCCAGCATCTGCAGCGGCAGCATCAAGCAGATAAAACTCAAGTTCCAGCGCAACGACCGGATGAAGACCATCACCCGCAAGCCGCGACACTACCCCCGAAAGCACATGTCGCGGGTCCACCGGGCACGGTTGCCCGTCCAGTTCGTGGAGAATGCCCAGCACCTGAGCCGCACCGGGACCCGCCCAGGGAACAGGTACGAGTGAGCCTGCAACCGGGTGCACCCCCACATCGGGATCTCCATCTGCAAAACCCCGACCTCCCGCGTCGGTACCGACGCCGTTGACGTCAAGAAGGAACGTCGAACTCGGTATTTGAATACCCTGGCGATACAACTTCTCAAAGTGCTTTCGCGCCACCCGCTTGCCGCGGATGATGTTGCAAAGATCCGGCAGCAGAACGTCAACGAACTCACATTCAGGATGTAAATCCAGAAAACGCTGAAGTTCCGCCTCTTCTGCGCCCATCGTTTCCGTCATATCTGCTCCTGATTCCCCATCTCGTCCCCAGGCCCCGGATGCTGCTCGGCATACGTCTCGCGACTCAGCGCGATACTCAGAATGGCCACCATGAGCCAAATCAGCATGAGCGCGAAACCAAACCGATAGGTCTCAAAAGTGTAGATCCTCAGCCCATCGAGTCCGACACTACCCTTCCAAAGCCGATCCAGCAACCAGCCGATCAACGGCTGCAAGAGCATGGGCCCACACATCACTCCCATGTTTACGACCCCGGATACGGTTCCCGTAAGACTCATCGGCACGGATTCTTTGGCCTGGGTAAAACCCAGGATCATCCCGCCGGAAAAGAGCCCCGCACCCAGCAGTACGACGATCAACAACCATTGGGGCAACCCCGGTATTAGGATCGCCACAACCCAGCACATCGCCGCCAGGCAGGTCCCCCCGAGATAGGGGAGCCTACGCAGGCCCATTCTTTGGGAAATGATCCCAAATAGCGGCCCGCTGAACGCCCAAGCCAGCATGATGCCGGAGCACACGGTCGCCGCAATGGCGGGAGACATCCCGTATGCGTGGGTCAAGAACGGAATCCCCCATAGCCCGGAGAACGCCAGGACTGATCCCACGATTCCGCCCGGCGCAATCGCAAGCAGTACCGTGTTGCGGTACGAAAATACATTCTTAAGTTTCTGCCACTCGGATTCGGGGGTTCCGGTGGCTGAGCTGACTTTCACATATCCGGAGTACCCCCGGTCAGTTGGGTCATCCCGAACGACCAGCCAGACGCCCCCAGCCAGTACGAGCCCTATGGCCGAAACCACCAGAGTGACGATCCGCCAGCCGAACGCTTCGCTTGCAACATGCAATGGAACCCCCGCGAAGACAGCTCCGGTCATGCCTGCGACCAGCAACAGGCCTGCGGCAAGGGAAAATCGTTCAGGCGGCAGCCAGTGGGTGGCAAGTTTCAGGGTACAGACAAAACCCACGGCCACAAAACCGCCAATCAGCAAACGCCCCACGCCCGCCCAGAAAAACGATGGCGCCAATGCAAAGATGACGGCCCCGAGGGTGCTCAACACCAGCCCAGCGATCAGCAGTCGGCGTGGACCAAATCGATCGGCCAACAGTCCGGTCGGAATCTGCATCAGCACGTAGGAATAAAAGTACAGAGCGGAAAGGCTCCCGAGCGAGGCGGCGCTGAGGCCGAAATCAATGCTGAGCTCACGGTGCAGAACCGCGGGTGCCACCCGGTGAAAAAACCCCAGGAGAAAAAGCCCCGCCCCCATTGTCCATATAGCCCAGGCAAGCACCGACGGGGCGTAGCGGTCCAGATTTTCCGAAGAGGGCATAGAAATGGCAGGCCGGGTTATCGACTTTGCTTCATTTTCGGTTTTAAATTGGCCCTGTCCAATTCAGTATCAGCCCACTACCATCTCGGTGCTTTCGCGTGACTAACTGCCTGGATCAACTTGCGGGTTTTGATGGTGACGATCTAGATGGCGAGTTGCTTCAAGCTGCCTTTTTCTAGGGCTTGAGGGGCTCTATCTTCTAGAATTCTGCGCATGCCTGGTTTCTGATCGCAACAGGGTTCGATTTTCAATTTCAATCATGAAGTCCTATTCCGCCTGGAAAGTATTCGTCAACGGCCT
>CAYSMI010000099.1:0-6202 GCA_964432165.1 uncultured Acidiferrobacter sp. | reverse complement strand
CCGCTAGGCGCGAACTTGCGGCCCGGGACCGTTTCGCCTATGATCCGGTCCCCCTGAAAGCCGCGTATGCTGCAAAATAAGCCCGATTCCACTGTTCTTGTTATGAAGCCAGAAATTCATCCATCATACGACACCATCAAGGTGGTCTGTGCCTGCGGTAACAGTTTTGAGACCCGCTCCACGCTGGGCGAGGAACTGCACGTTGAAATCTGCTCAGCCTGCCATCCCTTCTACACCGGTCAGCAGAAGATCGTCGATACCGCCGGACGCGTTGGCAAGTTTCAGAAAAAGTACGGCCGTTCGGCCTGACCTCCAGCCCGCCAGGCCAACCTGGCACAGCACCGTCTTTGAACGCCATGCCTGCCGGGCACGGGTCCTGCTGTGGTGTCTTTTCCTTTTTGTCAGTGCGCCAGCTGGCGCCGATGTTGAATGGCGCCACGGGAAGGTGGCGAAGTTCGTCGACGGGGATACCCTGGTTCTGCAATCCGGTGAGACGATTCGCCTGGCCGGAATCAACACGCCCGAGATGGCAACAGACGACCGGCCGGCAGAGCCCCTGGCGCTTGAGGCACGCGATGTCCTCGCGGCGCAGCTTGCTGACGGACAGGTGCTGATCGAAGATGCTCCGCAACCCCGTGACCGGCATGGCCGGACCCTGGCGTACCTCTTTCGCCCCGACGGGGCCAGCGTACAGGAAGCATTGCTTCGCGAGGGGCTTGCGAGCGCGGTTGTCATTTTGCCCAATGACCGCTATCTCGATCGTTTCATCCAGGCCGAGCAGGCAGCGCACCGCGCAGAACGCGGCATTTGGGCACTGGCCTACTATGCGCCGGCGCCGGCCGGTGAGATCCGCGGCGGTTACCAGTTTGTGAGGGCTCGGCTTTCGCGCATCGAGATGGGAAAAAAATGGTTTGCCTTTTCGGTCGAAAAGGACCTTGTGATTCTTGTACGCCGTAGCGCGTGGGAGGCCGGATTTGCCTATCCGCCCGGCGCTCTCGATCAGGCGAGCATCGCGGTGCGTGGGTGGTTTTCGAAAAAGAAAACCCGCACGACCCTGGTGATCAATCATCCTTTTATGCTCGAGCGTTGCGGTATCGATCCGCAGCGTCTGTGCTCCGGTGATTGACATTCCCTTGACCTGCGTCAGGTCCCTGACGGCAGTGTTGGGACGGGCACAACCCCTTTTCAATGGCAAGCAGGTAGACTCCAGACCGTGAAGCGTCGACGGGTAAAACGGGTTATCTTGTGTCTACCCGCACGCCTGCTGGCAGCCCAGCCTCGTATGCAAACGCGACCGCTTCCAGTATCACTTAATTCGTAGCCGCAATCCCCAAAAGGGGGCAATGGGCCGGCGCCAGCTGTGATACAGGCGGCGACGGTTGGAACAGCATTCGGAAACCAATATGACAAGAACACTTTTTTTTCTTCTCGTCATGGTGATCTGCACGGCGGGTGCGCCGGCATGGGCAGGCACGCTTGAGGCCCATGCGCCGATGGTCCGGATGGTACCGCCAGGCCAGAGTGTGAGCGCCGCCTTTATGGTTCTGCGCAATCATGGTATGAGTGATCGGTCTTTGGTGGCCGCGCACTCCGATGCGGCTGATGCGCTTGAGCTTCACAGCCACATCATGGAGGACGGCATGATGAAAATGCGCCGGGTAGATGCCATCGCCATACCGGGGCATGGGCAGGTGGCACTGAAGTCCGGCGGCTTTCACATCATGCTGATCGGTTTGACCCGTGCCCTTGAGATGGGTGAAGAGGTGCTCATTGAACTGGAGTTTGCCGATGGCGAACGCCTCGCGGTCGATGCTGTTGTTCAGATGGCGGGAGTTGAACAAGACCACAGCGATCACAGCAGTCACGGCGACTGACCAAAGACAGGGAAACCGACACGCCGCAATTTTTCCGGCAGGAGAATAAATGATGGTGAAAAAATCCTGGCACTTGCCCGTGATGGCGCTGACGGCTGTCACCGCGATTGCCCTCGCTGCCGGGTTGTGGTGGCGCCTGCACAGCGTGCAATCGGGTAATCCCTACGAACATCTCGGGGGGGATTTCACGCTCGCCTCGGCAGAGGGTCCGGTGTCGCTGAGCGACTACCAGGGCCGGGCGGTGATGCTGTTCTTTGGCTATACCAGCTGCCCCGACGTCTGCCCCATGGATCTTGCCAAGATCGGTGCCGTGATCAGTCAGTTGCCGGCGAAGGAGGCGCAGCAGGTTGCGGGACTCTTCGTCAGTGTCGATACCGAAAGGGATTCACCTCAGCGCACCGCTGAGTACGCCGCGTTCTTTCACCCGCAGATTACGGGCGTTAGCGGATCGGCCGAGGCGGTAGATGCAGTCGCCAGGCTGTACTACGTGGTGCATCAGAGAGTAGAAGATGCAGGTTCGGCGCTGGGTTATACGATCGACCACTCCGCCACCACCTACCTGATCGGTCCCGGGGGCAAGGTCCGTCAACTGCTGAAGCACGATGCAAGTGTCGACGAGATGACCGAAGCCGTACGCACGGTGCTTGCCGGGTAGGGATAGGGTGACGGGGCGCCTGGAACAGCAGGTACAGCAGGTTGCCAACGCTCTTGATGCGGCGGGCCTGTACTTTGGTCATGGCACGGACAACGCCTTTGATGAGGCCGCCTGGCTGGTGCTCGAAGCCTGTACACTGGACCCCAGTGGCGATGATGTTCCCTGGGACCAGGTGCTGACCACTGAGCAGCAGGCCTCAGTCAGTGAACTGCTTGAACGGCGGATCCAGACCGGCGAGCCGCTTGCCTACCTGGTGAACCGGGCGTGGTTTGCCGGTCACGATTTTTTTGTCGATCACCGGGCCATCGTGCCCCGCTCACATATCGGTGAATGGATTCCGGATCGTTTGTCTCCGTGGCGGACCGAGCACCCGGCCAAGTCAATCCTCGATCTTTGTACCGGAAGCGGCTGTATCGCGGTAGCGCTCGCCCTGGCATTTCCCGAGGCGCGCGTTGATGCAAGTGATATCAGCTCCCGCGCTCTTGAAGTGGCCGAAGTCAATGTCGCGCGTTATGAAGTGCAGGACCGGGTACGCTTGCTGCAGGGTGATCTTTTTGAGAGCGTGGGTGAGGCACGCTATGATCTTATCGTGTGCAATCCGCCTTATGTCAGCGATGAGATCATGACCGCGCTGCCGGGTGAATACCATCATGAGCCCGCGCTCGCGTTTGCAGGCGGTAGCAGCGGGTTGGACTGTATCAACCGGTTGCTGAATCAGGCGGGCGATCACCTGACGGATGACGCCCTGCTGGTGGTCGAGGCAGGCAGTGCCCGGGAGGCGCTGGAATCGGCGTGGCCGCACACCCCCTTTACCTGGCTGATGTCCGCAAACGGCGAGGCCGTGGTATTTGCACTGGAGGCCAGCGAATTGGCCTCATCGACTCACCCGCCCACATGAACGATCCCCGATATGCTGATCAGATTTCGATCATCTCAAAGTCTGCTTTGGTGGCGTCGCAGTCCGGGCACTGCCAGTCGTCGGGAATGTCCTCCCAGCGGGTGCCTGGGGCAATGCCTTCATCGGGAAGCCCTTCGGTTTCCTCGTAGACAAAACCACAGATAATGCACATGAAGGTTCGATTGGCCATGACGGAATTTATGGGGACGGGATATCAGCCACGCGATTCTAGCCCAAGGTTCCCGGCATGCGTGCACAACCACTGAGAGAGTTCGCTATTGGCCAAACTTGAGACACGGAGTATTCCATGAGTAACAACGACCATCTTTTTGCAAGTGCCTGCGCCGTCATCCCGGGCGGGGTGAACTCCCCGGTGCGTGCCTTCAAGTCCGTGGGCGGGACCCCGGTGTTTATTGATCATGCGCAGGGGCCGTTTCTGTACGGGGCGAACGGCCAGCGTTACATTGACTACGTCGGTTCCTGGGGGCCGATGATTCTGGGCCACGCCGACCCTGATGTCGTCGCGGCGGTGCAATCCGCTGCTGCACAGGGTCTGAGTTACGGCGCGCCTACCGAACTCGAGACACAACTCGCCAATCTCGTGTGTCAGGCTGTCCCGTCGATGGATCAGGTGCGTATGGTGAATTCAGGCACCGAAGCGACCATGAGCGCGATCCGTCTCGCCCGCGGCTACACTGGCCGTGACACGCTGATCAAGTTCGAGGGCTGCTACCACGGGCATGCCGACAGCTTGCTGGTCAAGGCCGGGTCCGGTGCGCTCACCCTCGGTATCCCCACCTCGCCCGGGGTGCCCGAGGATGCAGCCCGCCATACTCTGACGCTTGCGTTCAACAATATCGACGAGGTCGAGGCGGTTTTTGCCGAGTCGGGCCAGGATATTGCGGCGGTCATCGTCGAGCCTGTAACCGGAAACATGAACTGCATCGCACCTGCCCCGGGCTTTCTCGAGGCCTTGCGCGGAGCCTGCGACCGAAGCGGTGCGGTGCTGATTTTCGACGAAGTGATGACGGGTTTTCGCGTGGGGCTGGGCGGTGCCCAGGAGCTGTATGGCATCCGGCCCGACCTCACAACGCTCGGCAAGGTGCTCGGCGGCGGACTGCCGGTGGGCGCCTTTGGCGGCAACACCGAGATCATGGCGCATCTGGCGCCGCTGGGGCCGGTATATCAGGCAGGCACCCTCTCCGGTAACCCCCTGGCCATGACCGCCGGCATTGCGACATTGAAGAAAGTGGCGGCACCGGGATTTTTTGAGAAGCTGACCGAAAGCACACAGGCACTGGTGGCCGGTTTTGCCCGCGCAGCAGCGGATGCGGGTGTGCCGCTGGCAACAGAGTCGGTCGGAGGTATGTTCGGTCTCTTTTTCACCGACAACGACCGCGTCAGTTCGTTTGCACAAGTCATGGCCTGTGACAGCGCACGATTTTCGGAATTTTTCCATGGCATGCTGGACCGGGGTGTCTATCTTGCCCCGTCGGCTTTTGAAGCAGGCTTCGTATCTGTCACCCACACGGATGCCGAGATCGATCAGACGCTCGCTGCCGCGGCCGAGGTGTTCGGTGAGCTCAGCCGAGAAAGTTGATCGAGAGCGGGTAGTGTGCCGGAAGGTTGACTGAGGTACGCCAGCCGTTTCGCACCAGCACGATAGCGTGGAACACCATAAGCATCGCGAGCAGTATAAAACCCACAAAGAAGAACACCAGGATCAGTGCGCTGATGTAAAAGATACTGATCGTGAGCGCAAAGTTCAGTGCGGCCCGCCCATTGGCGTCCAACCAGTGTGCTTGCCGCCGCCAGAGCAGCCACAGGATCCATGGCCCCAGCAGGTGACCCAGGGGGACACCTGCATATGCCGAAAGTCCTGAAAGGTGCAGTACGACCACTCGCCAGTCAGGTACGCCCGTTTGCGTCTGTGGCAGTTCCGGTGTGGCTGGCGTTGATCGGGCGAGGCCGATGATGCCGGTCATCGCTGCCAGTGACGCGAAGGCCAGTGCCAGGATAACGGCGGAAAAGGACGCCACCGGCAGATCGGGTATGGGCAGCAGCACGGCAGCAAGACCCACGGCCGCAAGCACAGCGAGCCCCGCACCCAGCGCCAGAAAACTGATGCAGATGAACTTCAGCATGACACCGGCGAGTGCCTGGCACTCACAGGTGTGACGAGAAGCGTTGTGTCTCAGGCCGCTCCCCGGCAGCCAGTCGACGCCAGATCAATCGAGGGGTGAAACGTCTTCCGCGGCGGGACCCTTGTCACGGGTCGTCAGAGTAAATTCAACACGCTGTCCTTCATTCAGAGTTTTGAATCCTTCTCCTCGGATCTCACGGTAGTGAACAAATACATCGTCTCCACCTTCCTGCTCAATAAAGCCGAAGCCTTTTCTTTCATTGAACCACTTTACGGTTCCGGTATGTCGTTCCGACATGAACTCCTCCACTAGGGTGACTACAAACCATCCGGGGGCAGAGGCTGTCAGGCCATCTGTCCCCACGCGCATTGTATCTATGTTGCGGTCCAGCGCAATACCTTAAAACTCTGCCACCCCGTTGTTTTGGCACACCTGTCGTAGGGTAAAAGGTGCGTCCCGGTCGAACCAGTCTTCAATAAGACGGAAAGAGATGGAAAGGGACGGCGGCGGCACAAAAAGACCCTGATCCATACGTCTCGCGATTTCTTCACGGCCGAGCCACAATGCATCGTCCAGCTCGCGGTCATTCAGGCTGATGTCATCGCTGCCCGCCTCAGCGTGATAGCCCAGC
>CAYSMI010000098.1:0-6235 GCA_964432165.1 uncultured Acidiferrobacter sp. | reverse complement strand
ATAATTAAACAGCAACCGCCGAGTCCACATCCGACTTCCAGCACTTCTTTTCCAGCGATATCGACCCTATCAAGAACGCGTCTCGTCTCATCCGCCCCTCCCGGGGACAAAAAGCCTTCGCCTCGAAACAACTGCAGATAGTCCAGAAGCTCGTCGTTGTACTCGGGAAGTTCCGCCCTATTCATCTCAGCTCGCAGTAGTCATTGTTAAAGTAGAAACGGGATTAGATTGCGAGAAGTGTAATCAATGTCGGGGAACCTCGCACGCGCTGAAATCCCAGACACAGGTGCGATAAGGGATAGATCAGCGAAGGGTTTAACGGGAATGAGAACCGACCTGATCGGACGTTACCCGGCCACCCACTTGAACACGGTGAAGGTCAAAGCGGTGAGCGCTACGATAGCGATTGAGGCTGAGATGAGCCAAATGAGTCTGTGCCCGTCTGATTGTCGATCCATAGTTTCCTCCCGGACTGTGTCGATTGAAGAAGCGCAAGGAAAAGAGGTTGCCGGAAAGGTTCTCGCCGGCAATTGACATAGGTCAAGAAACAGACACTTCTTAAATTAATACAGGAAGCTCAGTGAAATGTCTCATCCTCCCGATGGAACGCGACGTTCCGGATATTCAGCCCGCGTTGCGGGCTGATTGTAGGAATACCCATATATAATCAGGGGATTTATGGAGGAGTAGCCCACCAATGGCTGACGTCGCTTATCTTCCGGACTCCGTGCCGGTCAGACTGACCTGTAAGGACTGTTCTCTTGCAGAACTGTGTTTACCACGTGGTCTGAGCCCGGACGACATGAAGCGTTTCGAGGCTATCGTCGACCAGCGTCCGGCGATGGTTCGAGGGAAAACGCTTTACCGGACCGGAGACGTTTTCACAGGGTTGTACGCCGTGAAATCAGGCTCTTTCAAGACAACGATTTCAGCGCCTGACGGCGAAGACCAGATTACCGGGTTTTATCTGCCGGGCGAATTATTCGGTTTTGATGGATTTGATGATAGCCACTCCTGTTCGGCAATCTCACTCGAGCACAGTACTGTCTGCGAATTACCGTTGAGCGCCATCGATCAACTGATGGCGAACGTTCCCAGTCTGCGGCGTGAACTCGATCGACTGATGGCGCGGGAGATCACTGCGGACCAGTCGATGCTGTTGCAACTTTCCCGTCGCACAGCCGAACAAAGGCTGGCCGCCTTTCTCGTCAGCCTGTCTACACGTTTCCGGCAGCGCGGTTTTTCGCCTACGGAATTTACTCTGAGTATGTCCCGTCACGATATAGGAAATTATCTGGGCGTCGCTGCTGAGACTGTCAGTCGTCTTTTCAGGCGTTTTAGCGAGCGGCGTCTCGCATCAGCAAACGGTAGAACGATCATCATTCATGATTTTGAAACTCTGTGCCATCAGCTTCACTTTTATGAAAGACGGTAAGTAGCGACATTCGTTCTGTCAGACCAGCGTCAACTGCACCATCTCCGAATTTTCGTGTCGTCAGATCACGCGAGAATATCGTGACGTGTTCGCCGCTGTTCGGTAAACATCAAACACGCTGCAGATGCTGCGAACGAGAAACCTTCCAGAAGGTGAAACCTCGATCGTGTAGTCATCGGTGATAGACAAAAGCCCATCGTCCATCATTCCCCTCAGTACCCGCAATTCATCTGCAAAATAGGTTTCCGGTGGTTTCTGTGCTGATGCCAGAGCTGAATTCAGATCAACACGGCTGAAGCACATAATCTGTTCTATCACTCGTTTTCGTAGCTCATCGTCGGGAGAAAGCTGAAAACCGCGGTACACACCCACCCGATCATGGGCCGTCGCGACGTAATAGGCTCTGAGTTTCTTCGTATTCTGGCTGTAACATCTGCCCACCTGGCTGATTGAAGAGATGCCCAGTCCGACCTGATCACATTCTGAGTGGGTCGAATAGCCTTGAAAGTTTCGCCCAAGAGTGCCGTTTGATTGAGCCCGGGCCAGAGGATCTTCCGGCCGTGCAAAGTGATCCATGCCGATGTATATGTAGCCTTCCATGGCCAACCAGTGAACACAGGTTTCCAGGATGTCCAGTTTTTCCTCAGCGCTGGGGAGATCTTTTTCATAGATACGGCGTTGCGGGGGAAACCGACGAGGCAGGTGTGCGTAATTGAACACGGAAAACCGGTCGGGTGGTGCGGCCATCAAGAGATCGAGTGTACGATTGAATGTTTCAGAGGTCTGGTGCGGCAGTCCGTAAATCAGATCAATATTGATCGATTCAAAGCCAAGATCCTTGCTGTGTTGAATCAGTTCAAGGGTGGCGTCTGGAGGCTGATGTCGATGAATCGCCTGTTGGACCTTCGGATCAAAATCCTGCACACCCAGGCTGATACGGTTGAATCCAAGCTGTTTCAAGGATGCAAGAGACGCCGGCGTTACGGTGCGCGGGTCGATTTCTATACTTAACTCACGATCCGGACTGGTCGAACGCAAAAAGTGCTGATCGACCTGTTGCAGCAGGCGTTCGATCTGATTCGTGGTCAGAAACGTTGGCGTTCCTCCGCCCAGGTGCATCTGTACAACTTCCCTATCGCCGTCGTACAGACCGCTTTGTAGTCGGACCTCCTCACAAAGGTGATCCAAGTATTCATCAGCTGTTCCTGTATGACGTGTGACAACCTTGTTGCAGGCGCAGAAAAAACAAAGTGAATGACAAAATGGAATATGGAAGTAAAGCGACAGGGTTTTCGGTATTGGAATCTCGTTGCTGGTTACGGCCGCCTCTCTGTAGTCTTTCTCGGTGAAGTCTTCTTTAAAGTGGTCTGCGGTCGGGTATGACGTGTAACGTGGGGATCGCAGATCATAGCGCCGAACCAGTTCCACATCGAAAGAGATTCTGTTGCGCGTTGTGGCCATCGGATTGGGTTCTTTTGTGGTGTTACTAGAGTAAAATCAGAAGGGTCGATCGACTCCCGGTCAGTTACACGGAAAGACTTCCCGGAGTGCTCTCATCAAAAGCGTCCCGGCTGGTAGATTCAGATCGTTATAGTGCTGGTGCGCCCAGTACACGAAGGCCCAACGCATCACGTCTGCGCGATTGATCGCGGGAAGACAACTCTGTTCGCCTCTCTCGGTAGCCATGAGCTGAACCGCATCGCTGAATCCGATCAGGTACTGTTCGCATTCGAGTTCTGAGACTGCGCCCCAGCGCGAGTCGTTGTCACCTTCAACGCACGGTTTAAGCAGCTCAACGCCGGTGTACTCAGAGGCCGTCGTCATCCCTACAGAGCCCAATAAAATTAGCAGTAACGAAAGTACTGAGAAGGCGCGGGCGATCATTCGCTCGCTGCCTCTGATAATCTCGAGCGAGCATACTCGCGCAAGGCCTGATTCATTATTGTTGTGTGAGCATTGTTGTCCGCCCAGCCCGGGCTGCTGACCAATGACCAGAGCTGATCGTCCGCCATGTCCTTATGACACCCCATGCATAAACCCGTTCGCTCTATTTTTCTTCTAACCTCGCCCGGAAGGGGGCCAGTCAGCGGCCAATGAGAACCGACCGATACCAGTTGTTCTCCAGACCGGCTCACGATCTGCGAGAGATCATGATTGAGTCCGGGAATACGTTGGGATTGGAGGCGATGAAACGCCGGAATAACGTCCCCCGTTGTGGTTTCCAGATCGACCACAAGGCTTTGGTCATAGTTCTTCAGATACCGGCCATCCTCTATGCCATATCCAAGCGCTTTGGGGTTGTTATGACAGCTCTCGCAGCTACGGGCCTTGCGGCCAGCGGTATGAGGCTGTACAGCTGCGTGATCCAAGCCCTTTCCCTCCGGCGTCTGCCAGATCTTGTTGTTGACGACGGTATTGCCGTCTCTATCGATCACGGTCGTGACCACTTGACAGCCCGGCATCATGGGGCTCACACGGCCTTCACCGTTAATACCGAGGACAGGAGTCTCCCACCGAAGATATGACCGGGTCTCACTGACTTTGCCCGGGCCGTCCAACCCGTTGGTTCCAAGTGCGTTATCGGCAGTCAGCCCATCTGGTCCCCTAGAGTTTGCATTCAGGATCCAGTCAATATCTGTTTTACCCTGCGAGTAGTCAACAGTGATATGGCAGCCATAGCATTGCGGTGCCCAGTCCGCATGGCACGCGTAACACTCAAGGTTGTTCATATGTCCGGCTACCTTGCTCATGGCTACCATGCCGCTCAGAGACTTCCAGGTTTTGTCCAGTCGAATTCGTTTCAGAACAGGGATCTCAAAATCGAGTCCCGATGCAGAGTGAAGGATGACTTGTTGGCCACGCTTGACTACGTTCCCGAACGGGTTACCCCGAGCAGTCAGTAGATAACCGTCTTCTGATGGATATACCGTACCGGGCATCATGTAATCCGGCAGTTTCTTCGCAACCCCGCGATCCTTTTTGAACGAAAGGCTTTGCAGAAATTCCTCACCGTAGCCCAGGGGGAGTTCCCATGGAAATTTCTCGGTTGTTCCGTGACAGTCAGCACATTCAATTTCGACTTGAGCCAGTGTTGTGCCATAGATGTTGCCGTCCCCATGCATGTCAACAGATGTGTGGCAGTCCTGGCAAAGCAGGCCCCCCTTGGGATTACCCGGACGACTGTCTTGTTGATGATGGAGATCGTCTTTAACGAACAGATAGTTTTTGGTGTGTAGTTTGGGCTGCTTTGTACCAGTCGCATCGTAGGGACTGCCGTAGGGGAACTCCATGATGCCCTGGTAACTGACGCCGATTCTCTTGCCCCGGTTATGGCAGGTGTTGCAGGTTTCACTGGGAATTCCCGAGTACTCAATTCCGTTTATCCGGATTTTTGACTTGCGGGAGGCCTGCAGACGGTGGACCAGCAGTTTGCCGGGGATGTCTCGGTTGATGGTCGGATCGCTACCCTCATAGCGGCCTTCGTTACCATAAGGTACGTGACAGGCAGAACAGCCCGTGCCCCTGTAATCTCCTCGCTTTTCGCGTCCGGTCACCCCCACATGGCAGCGCTGGCACTGTTGTCGCGAATAGGTGATTCCTGCCTGGTTGGGATGTGCAGGAATAGTTGCCACCTCAACATCGGGAATCTGCTTGAGTTCCAGTGGTACTTGATCCGGGTGGGCTGTCGCGAATTCAAGCATATAGGTCCTGTAGGCCTCGGTCCCAATTGCCGGTCTCTGGCCATCCGTATCCTTGATGTCATAGTTGCCCCAGATAACGGTATGATCCTTCTGTAGACCCCAGGACCACAGGTTGCCCTGCAGCTTGCCGGCTTCGGTGTTCATCAGTGCCTTTTGCAGGCGGTCGGGATAACCCTGGTGGCATTGGCCGCAGGTTTCGCCGGCAATCCAGATGCTGCCCGGATCCGGGTAGAAGCGCGAAGGTCCGCCGTTGTCCGTCAGCGCAATCGGTGCGTTGGTGTGAGCGGCGCTCTTGTCAGTTGCCGAAGGTGTACCGCCATGACAAACCACACAGCCTCCGGGATCCTTGAACGGTGCACCCATGGCCTTGATGGCAATCATCATTGGCCCATCAGTGAAGTCCTCGATACCCTGGTGGCAGTAAAGACAGCCTGCATCAGTCGACCCTGCCGCTGAGTTTTGAGCAAGCATCGTCTGCCCCAAAAAGAAAACAATAGACAAAGATGGAAAGAAACACTTAGAAAGCATGGGCCCTCGGATCATCGGAGTGTGCTTGGTGACACTATCCCGGGGCCTGTCTGAATTTATTGATCCAGGTCAGATCCCGATCGCATTACCTTTGAGCCAGATCAATGGAACGCGTAATACGGCAAAGGAATAACAGAAAGGCTGCAATGACTACATCACAGGAGAATGGATCGAGGGCGCTTCGAGTAAATACTTAGATACCGAAGAGGATTCGGTACGTATTGCCAACGATGTCGTGTTCGGTCTTACAGCAGAGGTCTGGACAGCAGGCATCGTCCGGCCGTTGCGGATGCCTCAGAACTGAAGGCAGAAGCGGTTTGGGTAAATACCTACCGTGCTGTCAGATTCATGGCGCCGTTCGGTGATTGCACACGGTCAGGAGTCAATCAAGGAATTTATGCAGGTGAAGTCGGTCTGGATAGCCCAGCAGACGACTGCGGGCAATCCATTAATTATGCGTTAGAGTCCGCTATCCCGGTTGCAATGAGCAAATCTTCAAGGGGAAATTGATGAGATCTGGCTCCCCGGGCTGGACTCGAACCAGCGACATATGGATTAACAGTCCACCGTT
>CAYSMI010000097.1:0-6359 GCA_964432165.1 uncultured Acidiferrobacter sp. | reverse complement strand
TTCTGACCTTGACCTGTTCTTCGGGAGCCTGGTATCGGGTCTCGGGCCGCCGGCGAAGGGTGAGCGAGATCGCCGCGATGATCGCGACAAGCAGGATCACGGCGGCTATCTCGAAGGCGAACACATAGTCGGTATAGACCACTCTTCCAAGTGCCGCGGTGTTGCTGTAGTCCGCTGCTTGGCCAACGGGACGAGGAAGTTCAGCCTCACCGAACTCCCCCGAGAGTATCACCAGCATCAGTTCGCCTGCCATCACCAGCGCTACAACCAACCCAAGCGGAAGATAGTTGGCAAAACCGGCGCGCATCTGGGCAATATCGATATCGAGCATCATGATCACAAACAGAAAGAGCACCATCACCGCCCCGACATAAACGAGCACCAGCGTAATCGCCAGAAACTCCGCTTCCAGGGTGAGCCACAGACAGGCAGCGCTGAAAAATGCCAACACCAGAAAAAGCGCCGCCCGGACCGGGTTACGCACGGTCACCACGAGCAGGCTCGACACAATCAGCACCGTCGAAAACACATAGAAGACAATTTCGAGAAAGGTCATAGGTTAACGATATGGAGCGTCCGCCTGACGCGCCCTGGCAATCGCCGCCTCATGGGCGTCACCGATGCGCAGCAGGTCCTCTTTGCTGATCGTTCCCGAGGCACCGGTTTCGAAATGGTATTCATGAAGATCGGTGAGCACGATCGCATCTACCGGGCAGGCCTCTTCACAGTACCCGCAGTAGATACATTTGAAAAGATCGAGATCGTAACGTGTCGTACGCCGGGTGCCGTCGTCGCGCTCTTCAGATTCGATGGTGATCGCCAGTGCCGGGCAGACCGCTTCACACAGCTTGCACGCGATACAGCGTTCCTCCCCGTTCGGATAACGGCGCAGCGCATGCAGTCCACGAAAGCGCGGTGATTTTGGCGTTTTCTCATCCGGATACTGCACCGTGAACTTCTTGCGGAAGAAATACCGGCCGGTGACCGAAAGTCCGCGCAGCAGTTCGGGTAGAAACCAGGTCTTTATAAATCGTGTCAGAATGGACACGCTACCCAAACCAGTGACCGATCGGCGTGTAGAACTTTGCAACACCAATCACCGTGATCCAGACGAGAGTTACCGGAATAAACACTTTCCAGCCAAGACGCATGATCTGGTCGTAACGGTACCGTGGGAAGGTCGCACGAAACCAAAGGAACAAAAAGGCGACCGCAGCGAGTTTCCCGCAAAACCAGACAATGCCCGGAACCCAGGTGAAAGGCGCGATCGCGAGCGGTGCGTGCCATCCGCCAAGGAACATGATCACGGTCAGCGCTGAAATCAGGATCATGTTCGCATATTCCGCCAGAAAGAAGACGGCGAACCCCATGCCGGAATAATCAACATGGAATCCCGCCACAATCTCCGATTCTCCCTCCGCCACGTCAAAGGGCGACCGGTTCGTCTCGGCAACACCGCTGATCAGGTAAACCAGAAACAGGGGAAACAGCGGCAGGAAAAACCACTGGTGAATTCCGCCGGACTGCACAAGGACGATCTCCCGCAGATTCAGCGAACCGGCTGCCATCAGTACACCTACCAGTGCGAATCCCATCGCGATCTCGTAGGCAACAATCTGGGCAGCTGAACGCATCGCACCAAGAAACGCGTACTTGGAATTAGACGCCCACCCGGCGATGACCACGCCATAGACCCCCATCGACGTCAGGGCCAAAACGTAAAGCAGGCTCGCATCAATGTCTGCCAGGATCAGGCTGTCGGTGAAGGGAACGACGGCCCAGGCCCCTAGGGCAGGCGCCAACGCGAGGATAGGTGCGATCAGGAATAGATACCGATCCGCATTGGTCGGAATGATCATTTCCTTAAACATCAGTTTCACGGCATCCGCTATCGGCTGCAGCAGCCCTCTCGGACCGACGCGATTCGGCCCGATACGCACATGCATATAGGCGATCACTTTGCGCTCTGCCAAAGTGTAGTAGGCAACAGCCCCCATCAGCGGCAATACGATCGCACCGATCTTGAGCCCAAGCTGCAGCAACAGCGGCAATTCGTTCCAAAGTGTCAGCAACGCTTCTGTCACCCTAATCCACTGCCTTGATCGTCAGCGCCGCATCTGCGCCAAATGCCGCTGTCTCGGGTGACCCGAGAAAGACGAAGATACAGCCCCGCGTCACGCCCGGATCGGCAACGACCCGCAAGGTCGCTCTATGATGGGCGCCGTCAACCTGGACCTTGGCCCCCTCGGGGAGCCCACGGGCGGCGAGATCCTCCGGATGGAGTCGACATGACTTGGTGATAAGTCCATCGTGCGTTTTGGCAAGCGCTGGCGAGCGCCGGACAACCGGATCGCTCTGGTAGATTGCCAGTTCTCCTATGAGAAAAAACGCCTCCTGCGCTATCGCCTGTTCGTTCTCGCTCCGATCCGGCTTCTGCAATTTGGCGCCGACGGGCTGCATCGTGACGGCCGGTGGAATCTTCAGGGCATCGCTAACCTGCGAGACGTCGTCATAATCGAAATCGGGCAACGAGAGAAAATTGCCGAGCACCCGCAGCACCTTCCATCCCGGACGGGAATTACCCTGCGGCGCAAGGGCTGCTTTTGAGAACTGCATCGCACCATTGCAATTGATAAAGCTGCCCGAAGACTCCGTATACGGCGTAATGGGCAAAACAACATCGGCTTGATCAGGCACGGCGGACCGAAAGGCGCTGAAGGCGATCACTTTCTTAGCACGGTCGAGCATCACATTGAGGCGAGCTGGGTCTGCATGATCAATTGCCGGCTCAAGACCATAAACCAGCGCCGAATGAACGTTGAGATCGGTCATCTCCAAGGCGTTTGCACCTTCACCTTCGGAAGGAGCACCTTCAGGGCCTCGGTGCGGAACGGCGCCCGCCCACCAAGCACCGGCACTGTTAGCGGGAGCCAGCACCCCAAGGCGCATACCCGTCTGCTGCGCCAGTTTCGCTGCTGCAAGACGAAGGGCTGCCCCGTCCTGGTGATTGAGTGCGTATTGACCCAGAATGATTGCGCCATCGCGCCCCGCCTGTCCAAGAACGTCGGCGAGCGCCTGAAAATCTGTGTCGTCAACATTCCGCACCAGACCCTCATCTAGAACAGAAGGCAGTTCGACATCGCCTGTATCCACTTTCTCAATCAGATCACATAGAACGCCGGTCAGCCTAGACGGGTTCACGCACTGCTGTGCAGCGACATCAAAATTCGCGTCCAGGGCGCGTGGACCGATTGCTCCGACCACGCCTCCCTCGGATACCATCTTCCGAATTCGAAGCGCAAGCAGTGGCGCTTCTTTTCTGGGATTACACCCGACCAGCAGTAAACCCTTGAGCGACTCGACATCGGCAAGTGCTGCCCCAAGCCCCGGATATGCGGGTGAAATCGGGTCATCGGAGAAATCCCTTTGGAAAAGTCGATGGTCTATGTGGTTAGATCCAAGGTCCCGCACGATCTTCTGTAGAAGAAAGCACTCTTCGACGGAACTGATCGGGTGAATCAGCGCAGCAAGACCTGCCTGCCCTTGCTGAGTGGCTGCCTGCATCGCCGCCGACGCCTCACTCAGGGCCTCCTCCCAGGATGTCTCAATCAGTCCTTCACGTCGGCGAACCATCGGCTGCGTCAATCGGTCGTCACACTCAGCTCCCTCGTAGGCAAAGCGGTCCCGGTCCGATATCCAACACTCGTTGATGCCTTCATTGACTCGCGGCACCACCCTTTTCACCGCATGATGCGCGGTCTGAACCGTGATATTGGTTCCCAGGCTATCGTGGGGACTGATCCCGGAGTGGCTGAGCAACTCCCACGGGCGGGCCGTGAAGCGGTATGGCTTTGAGGTCAGAGCGCCGACCGGACACAGATCAATGATGTTGCCCGAAACTTCGCTGTCGACAGAACCATTCAGGTAGGTCTCTATGGTCATGTCTTCACCGCGACCGGTAGCGCCAAGCTCCATAGTGCCGGCGATCTCACTACCGAAACGAACACAGCGCGTGCAATGAATACACCGCGTCATCGCTGTTGCGACCAGCGGACCAAGGTCCAGCGGCGCTTTTGCCCGCTTGTCCTCCTGGTAACGGGAAAAGTCCTGCCCATAACCCATTGCCTGATCCTGCAACGGACACTCCCCGCCCTGATCACATACCGGGCAATCAAGCGGGTGATTGATCAGCAGGAACTCCATCGTGCCCTGTTGTGCTTCTACTGCTAGCTCGGAGCGCGTCTGAACGACCATTCCGTCGGCGACCGGCGTAGCACACGCCGGCAACGGCTTTGGCGCCTTCTCGACTTCAACAAGACACATCCGGCAGTTCGCGGCAATGGAAAGTTTCGGGTGGTAACAAAAACGCGGGATATAGATCTGTGCGGCGTCTGCCGCTTCAATAATCATGCTCCCCGTTCGCGTCTCCACCTCGCGACCATCGATAACAACAGTAACAGTCGCCTGGGCGTCCATCAGGCAGCCTCGCGGCTTGGAATCATGGCCTCAAACTCGTGCCGGAAGTGCTTGAGAAAACTCTGCACCGGCCAGGCCGCAGCATCTCCCAGGGCGCAGATGGTCCGACCCTCAATCCTGTCGGCAACCGCCTTGAGGCGGTCGAGATCCTCATGGGTACCCTCACCGCTTCGAATCCGTTTGATCATCCGGTAGAGCCAGCCGGTCCCCTCCCGACAGGGCGTGCACTGTCCGCAAGACTCGACGAAGTAGAAATAGGAAATTCGCTCTAGCACCTCAACCATGCACGTGGTTTCATCCATGACGATGACGGATCCGGCACCCAGCGCCGAGCCCGCCTTGGCGATGCCGTCGTAATCCATGGTACATGCCATCATCGCATCGGCTGGCACCACCGGGACCGACGAACCTCCGGGAATAACGGCCTTTAGTGCACGGCCCTCCGTAACGCCTCCCGCAAGGGCCAGCAGATCCCTGAAGGGAATGCCCATCGGGACCTCGTAGTTCCCTGGCCAGTTGACATGCCCGGACACAGAATAGATCTTGGTCCCGCCGCTGTTCCCCACACCGATCTTTGCGAACCAATCGGAACCGTTACGGACAATAGGCGGGATCGATGCGAGTGTCTCGGTGTTATTGACCGTAGTCGGCTTTCCGAAAGCACCCACTTGGGCCGGAAACGGCGGCTTAAACCGGGGCTGGCCTTTTTTTCCTTCCAGAGACTCCAGCAGCGCCGTCTCCTCACCACAGATATAAGCGCCCGCGCCCCGCTGGCTGTGCAGTTCAAACGTAATTCCAGACCCCATGAGATTCTCACCTAAAAGGCCCGCTTCGCGCGCCTCAGCAAGCGCTGCCTCAAAACGCTGCCAGGGCTCAAAATATTCGCCCCGGATATAATTGAACCCGACCGTCGCGCCGATGGCATAACCAGCAAGTGCCATCCCTTCTATGACCTGATGCGGATTAAACCGGAGGATGTCACGATCTTTGAAAGTGCCGGGCTCACTTTCATCAGAGTTACAGACGATGTACTTCTGGCCTGGCGCATCGCGGGGCATGAAACTCAGCTTTAGACCCGTAGGGAATCCCGCCCCGCCGCGTCCCCGCAGACCCGAAGACTTAATGGTTTCGATGATCTCCTCCCGGGGCGTCTGGTTTCTCAGCAGGTGTTCCCAGGCTTCGTAGCCGCCGCGCTCACGGTAGGACGCGAGCGTCCATGGCGCGTCAATACCCTCCGGCGGCAGGCAGACCCGGATTTCCGTGACGGCGTTCATCGGTAGCGCTCCAGGATTACATCGAGATTCTCCAGACTGAGGTTTTCATGATAGTCATCGCCTACCGACATCATCGGGGCCCCACCACACGCCCCCAGGCACTCTGCCGGGAAAACCGTGAAGCGCCCGTCTGTCGTGCTCTCCCCTGCCTTGACCCCAAGGCGATCACATAACGCATCCAGAATCCCGTCGGCACCCCGGAGCAGGCATGACACATTGGTGCATACCCTCACGGGAAAACGGCCCACCGGGCGCGTGTAGAACATGTCGTAAAAGGTCGCGACCTCGAACACTTCGATACGCTCCAGATCCAGGACCTCGGCCACTGCACTGACCACGTCTTCGTTGATCCAGCCATGTTCCGCTTGCGCATATCTCAGCGCGGACTTCACGGCAGCCCGCCGGGTGGGATATTTTCTGGTCTCGGCTTCAATCTTTTGAAGGACCGATTCTGAAAGCGTCGCGCCGGATTCCGCCGTCATCGATCAACCTCTCCGAATACGATATCCTGGGTTCCAATGATCGCGACGACGTCGGCCAGCATGTGTCCCCGGGCCATTTCATCCAGTGACGCAAGGTGCGCAAAGCCCGGTGCGCGGATCTTCAGGC
>CAYSMI010000096.1:0-6404 GCA_964432165.1 uncultured Acidiferrobacter sp. | reverse complement strand
GTGGATCCACCACGTGGTTAATGCCCGCCTCCTCGCGGAGGATCAACTGTGTATTTCGCGCAATGTGCGCAGAGAAATCGGTCGGCAATGCCAGCGCTTCGTCAAAACTGTTGGTGTGAAGAGACTGGGTCCCCCCAAACACGGCGGCCAGTGCCTCGATGGTGGTTCGGATGATGTTGTTGTAAGGATCCTCACTGGTCAGGCTGACGCCAGACGTCTGGCAATGCGTCCGCAGCATCAGCGAGCGTGGATCTGAAGGATTGAACTTTTCTTCAATCAGTTGAGCCCATAGAAGCCGTGCTGCCCTTAGTTTTGCAACCTCCATGAAGAAGTTCATTCCGATACCAAAGAAAAACGACAAGCGGGGTGCAAACCGGTCAATCTCAAGCCCGCTGGCGAGGGCGGTGCGGACATATTCGATCCCGTCAGCCAAGGTATAGGCGAGTTCCTGAACCGAAGTCGCCCCGGCCTCCTGGATGTGGTAACCGGAAATCGAGATCGGGTTAAAGCGCGGCAGGTGCTCTGCCGTGTAGGCAATGATGTCAGAGACAATTCGCATCGACTCTCTGGGGGGATAGATATAGGTGTTGCGCACCATGAACTCTTTCAGGACATCGTTTTGCAACGTACCGGAAAGACTTGCCTTACTCGCCCCTTGCTCCTCCCCAGCAACAATAAACATGGCCAATACGGGAATCACGGCACCGTTCATGGTCATGGAGACCGACATCTGATCCAGTGGAATGCCATCAAAAAGAATCCGCATATCCTCAACGGAATCGATAGCGACCCCGGCCATGCCGATGTCTCCCGTTACCCGTGGATGGTCTGAGTCATAACCGCGGTGCGTTGCAAGATCAAAGGCAACGGACAGTCCGCTTTGCCCAGCGGCGAGGTTACGCCGGTAGAAAGCGTTCGACTCCTCGGCTGTTGAGAACCCCGAGTACTGGCGAATGGTCCAAGGCCGTCCCGCATACATGGTTGCCCGGGGTCCTCGCACATAGGGCGGCAATCCAGGCAGGCCATCCTGGTGATCCAGGGCTTCGAGGTCCTCCCTGGTGTATAGGGTTTTGATCCGGATCCCTTCGGGCGTCGACCATTCAAGATCGTCCGGCGTGTCACCCGCCAACTCGCGGCTCGCGAGGTCCTGCCAGGATTTCAGGGTCTGGTCAACTGAATCGTTCATCGACTTTTGGTTAACCCTTTTGCGGAAACCCGATACTTGCGAGTGCATCCGTGATTTCATCCAGGATGGCAGGATCTTCGATCGTAGCGGGCATCTTCCATTCCGCGCCATCGGCGATCGCCCGCATCGTTCCCCGAAGCACTTTCCCCGAACGGGTCTTTGGCAGACGCTTGACGACGAGCGCCTGCTTAAACGCCGCCACCGGGCCGATCCGTTCGCGGACCATCGCGACGACCTCTGCACCAATCTCATCGACCGGCCGATCACAGCCGGCGCTCAATACCAGAAAGCCCAGCGGCGCCTGCCCTTTGAGATCATCCGCCACACCGGTTACCGCGCATTCGGCAACATCGGGATGATCCGCCAGGACTTCTTCCATCGCGCCGGTAGAAAGGCGGTGGCCCGCGACATTGATAATGTCATCGGTACGGGACATCACGTAGACATAACCGTCGGCATCAATGATGCCGGCATCGGACGTGTTGTAATACCCCGGAAATGTGCTGAGGTAGGAATCGAAATGCCGCTGCCGTGCATTCCAGAGCGTCGGAAATGTACCCGGTGGCAGCGGAAGCTTCACGGCAAGGGTTCCGATCTCCCCGAACGGAGTGGGTTTACCGGTCTCATCCAGGACCTTAAGGTCCCAACCCGGAACCGGCAATGAGGACGACCCCTCCTTGACCGGCAGCAACTCGATTCCAACGCAGTTGGCCGCAATCGACCAGCCTGTCTCGGTCTGCCACCAGTGGTCAATCACCGGGACATTAAGTTTGCCTTCAGCCCAGTGCAGGGTGTCGGGGTCGGTCCGTTCGCCTGCGAGAAACAGGTAACGCAGTGAGGAAATGTCATAGCGGCCAATGTGATCCCCCGAAGGATCTTCCTTTTTGATCGCCCGAAAAGCCGTAGGAGCAGTAAACAGTACGCTTACCTGGTTGTCGCTGATCACACGCCAGAATGCACCAGGGTCCGGGGTGCCGACAGGCTTGCCCTCGTAAAGCACCGTCGCATTGCCTGCAAAAAGAGGGGCATAAACAATGTAGGAGTGTCCTACCACCCATCCGACATCAGAGGCCGCCCAGAAGGTCTCCCCCGGTTCGACGCCGTAGATATTTTTCATCGTCCACTTGAGTGCAACCGCATGGCCGCCGTTATCACGCACAACCCCTTTGGGCTGTCCCGTCGTGCCGGAGGTGTACAGGATATACAGCGGATCGGTTGCCAGCACCGGCACACATTCGTGCGGGACGGCCTTGGCGGTCTCATCATGCCAGTCAAAATCCCTGCCTGACATCATGTCCGCCTGCGCCTGGGGACGCTGAAGGACAATGCAGAAATCAGGCTTATGCTCAGCCAGCGAGATGGCTTCATCCAGCAGCGGCTTGTATTCCACAACCCGACCGGGCTCGATGCCGCACGATGCACTGACAATCGCTTTGGGCGTCGCATCATTGAGCCGCACCGCAAGCTCGTTCGCCGCAAAGCCTCCGAAAACAACTGAGTGGACTGCCCCGAGCCGGGCACAGGAAAGCATTGCGATCACTGCCTCGGGAATCATCGGCATATAAACAATGACCCGGTCGCCCTTGCTGACGCCGCGAGCGGCCAGCACGCCCGCAAAGGACGCGACCGCGTCACGCAGTTCGCTGAAAGTGAAACTCTGCCGGACCTCGGTCACGGCTGAGTCATAAATCAGCGCGGTGCGGTCCCCGTGGCCCTCGTCAACATGCAGATCAAGGGCGTTGTAACAGGTATTCAACTCCCCGCCGGTAAACCATCGGAAATACGGGGCATCGGAGTCGTCCAGCACCCGGTCCCACGGACGGGTCCAGTGAATATCCCTGGCTGCCTCGGACCAAAAACGCTCAGCATCTGCGAGAGACGACGCGAAGACTGTCGAATAAGGAGTTCCCGATTTTGCACTCATATTGCTTTCCTGAGTCCTGTTCCCGATCGCGTGTTTGGAAGATGCGAAGCGCCCGCCGTATTGGATCTGTTCCAGGAATAATGCCAACAGCCTGTCTGATACACTCCTTCTGCCAACGCTGTACCAGATTCTATCCGTCACACTTGCGCCGGCGTATAGCCCGGCTCGAGCGTGATTGTAACGGTTTGTAATTGCTTCCCAAAGGAGTATCCATGAGTTACCAATTTATCCTTGCAGAAGCCCGCGAAAATGTGGGGCTCATCACACTGAACCGGCCTGACGCCCTGAACGCACTCTCTGATGATCTTATGGACGAAGTGGG
Source organism: uncultured Acidiferrobacter sp. (assembly GCA_964432165.1). Classification (GTDB taxonomy): domain Bacteria; phylum Pseudomonadota; class Gammaproteobacteria; order Arenicellales; family UBA868; genus UBA868. Next base: position 2,972 of record CAYSMI010000096.1, on the reverse strand, counting down.
TCGGGCGCTTGGCGGTTTTGAACGTGATGACAACATCGGTGCGATAGTCATCACGGGTAGTGAAAAGGCCTTTGCGGCAGGCGCCGACATTAAAGGGATGAAGGACCGCTCCTACATGGACGTGTATCTCGGTAACTTCATCGGGCGTAACTGGGAGCAGGTCACGGGGTGTCGCAAGCCTGTGATCGCGGCGGTAGCGGGTTATGCGCTGGGCGGCGGCTGCGAGTTCGCCATGATGTGCGACTTTATTCTTGCTGCGGATAATGCCCGGTTCGGCCAGCCCGAAATCAAACTCGGTATCATCCCCGGCGCCGGAGGTACGCAGCGCCTGACGCGCTTTGTGGGTAAATCCAAAGCCATGGAAATGTGTCTGACCGGTCGCATGATGGACGCCGACGAAGCCGAGCGCAGTGGGCTTGTCAGTCGAGTGGTTCCCGTCGAAGAACTTGTGGATGAAGCACTGAAAACCGCATCGCTCATTGCGGCCATGTCACGGCCGTCCGTATTTATGGCCAAAACCGCCGTCAATAAAGCCTACGAAACAACCCTCGCGGAGGGGGTTGCGGCAGAGCGGCTCATGTTCCAGTCGCTGTTCGCCACTGACGACCAGAAAGAAGGTATGGCAGCATTTGCTGAGAAACGGCCTGCCGAATTTAAAAACCGCTAGGTTATCGGCGTGCAGGTCAACGGTAGTCACTTCCGGTCAATCTGGCTGGCTGACGATGAGCCCGAGGTTCTCGTTATCGACCAGACCCTGCTGCCGTTCGCCTTTGAAATCCGGACCCTGGGTACTGTCAGCGAGACTGCGCTCGCTATCCGGAACATGGTGGTTCGTGGTGCACCCCTCATTGGCGCCACCGCCGCCTGCGGGCTTTATCTCGCGGCAGAAACTGATGCCCGTGAGACAAACCTTCATGCCGCCTATCAGGAGTTGCTGTCGTCCCGGCCGACAGCGGTAAACCTGCGCTGGGCACTGGATCGGATGCTGCCGCTCCTTCTTGTCGAACCTGAAGCGGCCCGCAGCAGTCTCGCCCGGACACTCGCTCAGAGCATCTGCGATGAGGATGTTGCCACCAACAGCGCCATCGGCGACCACGGATTGAAGTTGATATCCAATGTCGCAAAGTCTTCCCCGGATCGTGCCGTCAATGTCCTGACCCACTGTAACGCCGGGTGGTTGGCGACAGTCGACTGGGGGACCGCCCTTGCACCGATCTTCAAGGCCCACGATGCGGGAATCCCCGTTCATGTCTGGGTGGACGAAACCCGTCCGCGTAACCAGGGCGCCTCTCTGACCGCATGGGAACTCGGGGCGCACGGGGTCGCCCATACGGTGATTGCAGACAACGCTGGGGGTCACCTGATGCAGCAGGGAGAAATAGACCTGTGCATTGTCGGCTCCGACCGGACGACCCGGACCGGCGACGTCTGCAACAAGATCGGCACCTATTTGAAAGCACTCGCAGCCCATGACAATGGTATTCCCTTCTATGCTGCCCTGCCGTCCTCAACCATTGATTGGACCATCAGGGATGGCATCCGTGATATTCCGATCGAGGAACGGCCAGCGGAAGAAGTCAGTCACATCAATGGGCGCGATAACGAAGCAGGCACACTTGTTCGCGTTCGCGTGATTCCGGACGGGAGTTCGGCTGCGAACCCGGCTTTTGACGTGACACCACGAAGGTTTGTCGACGGCATCATTACCGAACGCGGTGTTGCGAAGGCCTCTGAAGAAGATCTCACTGCCCTCTTTCCGCAGGAAGCAGTGGGTCAACCGTTATAATCCCTGACTGATCGTTCTGATACCGACTTCTCTGATTTGCTGCGTTCCTTGAAGCATTCCCTTCATTCTCGGTGTCCTGCCTTTTTGCGGTCCGCAGGTGCAGTGTTGCTCGGGCTTCTGTTGGTACTGCCCGGCGCGGGTGTCCGTGCGGTCTCAGGGGATGTGTCCGCCCTGGCTTCTGAGCCGTATCACGATCGAACGCTTAAGCTCGTCAACTACTTCGTCGAGCGCTACCACTACCGTAAGACGAGGCTCGATGATCCCCTGTCGTCGCAGATTCTGGACCGTTACCTTGATGCTTTGGATGCCAATCGCAGTTACTTTCTTGCCACTGACATTGAATCCTTCGAGTCCTTTCGCTACGAACTTGACGACTACCTGGGCGCCCAGGACACCGACCCGTTGTTTGCGATTTTCAACACCTATCGCGCGCGCGTGCTTGACAGGATCGACTATGCCCTGGGTCTTCTGGACGAGGGTTTTGATTTTTCGGTTGATGAGGTTTACCCGTTCGATCGCGCCGAAGCACCCTGGGCCATCGATAGCGCTGACATCAACGACCTGTGGCGACGCCGGGTAAAGAATGACTACCTCATTCTGAAACTCGAGGGAAAAGAACCGCAGGAGATAATCAGGACGCTTCGTGATCGGTATCAGCAGCAGAAGCGGCGCGTGCTGCAGGTTTCCAGCCAGGATGTATTCCAGACCCTGGTCAATGCGTACATGTCGGCCATCGAGCCGCATACGGGTTACTTCTCACCCCGGGCAACCGAAAACTTCAAGATTCGGATGAGCCTGTCGCTTGAGGGCATTGGCGCCGTTCTGCAGACACAAAACGAATTCACCGTGGTCCAGCGCGTGGTTCCGGGCGGCCCCGCGGAACTTGAGGGCACCCTTCGTTCCGGCGACCGGATTGTGGGTGTCGGCCAGGGAGATACCGATCCTGTTGTCGATGTGATCGGATGGCGCCTTGATGATGTTGTGGACCTTATCCGCGGTCCGAAGGGGTCCGTTGTCCGTCTGCAGCTTCGGCCTGATCCAAAGACCGGCAATACTGAGTCCCGGATGCTGGCATTAACCCGGGACGAGATAAAACTTGAAGAGCAGGCGGCGCAAAGCAGCCTGCTGGAGGTTCGCAGCGCCGAGAATGTCCGAAGAATCGGCGTAATCGATATTCCGACCTTCT
>CAYSMI010000095.1:0-6416 GCA_964432165.1 uncultured Acidiferrobacter sp. | reverse complement strand
TCGGCGATAACAAGCCCGTTACATGGCGAGGTCATGCAGGCGATTATGGGGGCCGATGTGATGATGGGCCATGATCCCGACTGCCTGCGATGGATCGCGCGATTCAGGGAGCCTCCGGCCGAAGGCCAGGTCAGCGCGAGAGAAGGCCGCCGGCGGGGTCGCCGGCGGGCAGGCAAAGGCTGACATGGTGATCTCCGGAGCCTGTTTGTGTGGCTCGGTCCGTTTCACCGTCCGCGGGTCGTTGCGGAAGGTGCTGGTCTGTCACTGTAGCCAGTGCCGGAAAATGAGCGGTCATTACTGGGCCGCCACCTCAGCACCCCGTGACTGTGTCGACATTCGCGAAGACGGCAATCTTCGATGGTATCAGTCCTCATCAAAGGCAAAGCGGGGTTTTTGTGGTCGTTGCGGTTCCAGCCTCTTCTGGAGCCATGCCGAAAAGGATACGCTTTCCATTGCCGCCGGGGCATTGGATACGCCGACTGGCTTGGATACCGGGGCGCATATCTTTTTCGACGATGCTTCCGACTATTATCGAGTGCATCCGGATGAAGCAACCCTCGACGGCAGTTCATTTTGAGTCAATCTGCCAACAGAGCGTCAGATATGAGCGACGATGTCCTTGTGGTTTTCACGCCTTCGGGCAAGAGGGGCAAAGTGGCGCGCGGTACCACGGTATTGCAGGCGGCCCGGAATCTTGGCGTCGATCTCGATTCTGTATGCGGCGGCCGGGCGATCTGTGGCCGTTGTCAGGTGACGCTGAGTGAGGGATCATTTCCCAAGCACGGCATTGAATCCTGGCCGGCGCATCTTTCCGTTCTAGGTGAAAACGAAATTGCCTACGATGAGGCTGACGGTCTGACCGAGAACCGTCGTCTGGGGTGCTCGGCCCGCCTCTTGGGTGATGCCGTCATCGATGTCCCGCCAGAAAGCCAGGTGCACAGGCAGGTGGTGCGCAAGAGAACCGAGGTTCATGATCTTTCTGTCAATCCGCTGGTTCATCTGCACGTTGTCGAAGTGTCCGAACCGAGTATGCACGAACCCGTCTCGGATCTGCGCCGACTTCTGGAGGAACTCGAATTTGAATGGGGCCTCACAGACCTGGATTGCGACCCGCATGTGTTAACCGCACTGCAGGGGGCGCTTCGGCAAGGTCAATGGCAGGTCACCGTCGCTGTTTTTCGAGAACGCGAGATCATTGCGATCTGGCCCGGCTATCACGACCGCGCTCTGGGAATGGCCGTTGACATTGGCTCCACCACGATCGCGGCTCACCTGGTTGATCTCGCGAGTGGCAAAGCCTTGGCATCATCTGGAAGAATGAATCCGCAGATTCGCTTCGGTGAAGATCTGATGAGCCGTGTGTCCTATGTCATGATGCATCCGGGCAGTGAGCAGCAGATGTGCGATACGGTGCGGGCAGCCGTCGCGGAACTGATAACGGAAGTCTGCGCTGAAGCGAAGCAGTCTCCGGATAACATTCTCGACTGCACTTTCGTCGGCAATCCGATCATGCATCACCTGCTGCTCGGATTGTCGCCGCTGGAACTGGGGGGAGCGCCGTTTGCGCTCGCCACGGACAGTGCGGTCACCGTTCCGGCAGCAAGCCTGGGGCTTGGCATTAACCCGGGAGCACGGTGCTATGTGCTGCCCTGTATTGCCGGGCATGTGGGCGCGGACTGCGCCGGGGTGGTTTTGTCCGAGGCGCCCTACCTTCGTGAGGAACTGACGCTACTGGTGGATGTCGGCACCAACGCGGAGATTGTCCTGGGCAACCGCCACCGGCTCCTGGCGGCGAGCAGTCCCACGGGACCGGCTTTTGAAGGGGCGCAGATCAGTTCCGGGCAGCGTGCCGCGCCGGGCGCAATCGAGCGGGTGCGGATCGACCCCGATACTCTTGAGCCCCGATTTCGGGTGATTGGCTGTGAGTTGTGGTCGGATCACCCGGAGTTTGCAGACCAGACCTCCGGAGTCGGGATCACCGGGATCTGTGGGTCGGGAATTATTGAAGTGCTTGCCGAGATGTATCTCGCCAGGATCATCAACAGCGACGGGGTTATTGATGGGGCCCTTTCGGGACGTTCATCCCGGATCGTGGCTGACGGCCGAACCTTTGCCTATATCCTGCACGGGGGCGACATCCGGATTTCGGTAACGCAGAATGACGTACGGGCGATCCAGTTGGCAAAGGCGGCGCTTTACGCTGGCGTACGGTTGCTGATGGATAAACTGGGCATCGATTCGGTGGATCGGATTCGCCTGGCCGGTGCATTTGGCTCCCATATCGATGTCAAGTATGCGATGGTTCTCGGGCTTATCCCCGACTGCGCGCTCGAGAATGTCACCTCGGCGGGAAATGCAGCAGGTAGCGGTGCACATATCGCGCTGGTTGACAGCAACGCCCGCGAAGAAATCGAGCGGGAAATCCGCCGGATAGAAAAAATCGAAACGGCTGTGGAGTCGCGTTTTCAGGAACATTTTGTCGAGGCGATGGCGATTCCACACAAGACCGCCAGGTTTGATCAACTGGCCAAAGCCGTTGCTTTACCTGCCCGGGCTGACCCGGCTGCTGATTCCGCGCCTTCAGGACGCCGTCGACGGCGGCGCTAATCCTGCGCGCTTGCGCGGGCCCGACCAGGTGTTAGGCTAGGCAGTTGTTCTGGTGTCGCCAGCTCAGGCAGGAGAGATCTGCGATTTATGATGGAAGCATTGCGCAGGGTGACCATGTTCGAGGCGCTGGATGAGCGTGATCTTGAAGCGCTCTCTGCGGTGGCTCGACCGGTGACCGCTGCACCCGGGGAGATCATTATCAGCCAGGGTTCAGAGGGCGAAAGTCTGTATGTGGTCGTGAGCGGACAGATTCGGGTTTATCTCTCGGATGAGACCGGCAAGGAGATCATTCTCGGCCTGGAGGGCCCCGGGGCGATTTTTGGAGAGATCGCCGCGTTGGATGGTCGGCCACGCTCAGCTTCGGTAGCGGCAATGGAGCGTACGGAGCTTCTGACGATTGATGGCACACAACTGCGTGAACTGTTGCGGGCGAATGCCAGGCTTTCGATGTCGGTGATCGCGGCTCTTGCCGGCATGATCCGTAAACTCACCGATGCAACGCAGGGGCTCGCCCTGCAGAGCGCCTATCGCCGCTTGGTGGCCCGCCTGTTGGAACGGGCCGTGGAAGAAAATGGTCGAACCGTCATTCCGGAGCGGCTCACCCATCAGCTGCTGGCCGACATGATCGGCTGTTCACGGGAAATGGTCAGCCGCATCATGAGTGATCTTGCCAAGGGGGGATATATTCGCGTCGAGGGAAAGGGCTGGATCATCGAGCGCAAGTTACCGCCGGATTATTGACCGGGATCGCACACGATGAAACGGTCTCCCATGCTGCCTGATGGAGTGCTGCGCTGATGCAGGGCACAATACAAAAAATGCGCACGCGCTTGGATTCGCCGGTGAGTTACCATCTGCCGGTCGGGGAGGCGCTCATCGATATGAACAGCCTGCTGGGCAAGAAAGTGGACCTCGCTTTTTCCGGCAGCATTCAATGTATCGCCTGCGGGCGCAAGACCAAAAAGAGTTTCAATCAGGGCCATTGTTTCCCGTGCCTCAAAAGCCTTGCGTCCTGTGACCAGTGCATTGTCAGGCCCGAGTTATGTCATTATCACGAGGGTACCTGCCGAGAACCCGAATGGGGTGAGTCTCACTGCCTGCAGCCGCATGTGGTGTATCTGGCGAATTCTTCCGGGCTGAAGGTTGGGGTGACCCGCGCGAGTCAGGTGCCAACCCGCTGGATTGATCAGGGAGCGAGGCAGGCAGTGCCTGTCTTTGAGACGGGCGAAAGACGCACCGCCGGTCTTCTGGAGGTAACCCTGCGTCAGGTGGTTGCGGATCGAACTGATTGGCGGCGCATGCTCAAGGGCAGTCCCGATGCATTGGACATGCTTAAGGAGCGGACTCGGATCCTGAGCGAGACGGATGTCTTGATAACCAAACTCAAGGAAAGTCCGAACTGGGGTGACACAAAGACATCAGTATCGACGACTGTCTGTGAAATCACCTATCCTGTGATTACTTATCCGGACAAGGTGAAGGCGCACAACTTCGATAAAACGGCCAGGGTTTCGGGGGAACTCCTGGGCATTAAAGGGCAATATCTCATCATGGACACGGGCGTGCTCAACGTCCGTAAGTTCGCCGGCTATGAGCTGGCCCTGACGACGGGATGATAATAAATAACTTATCCTGAATATTAGAAATAATTAGTGGTGCTTATGGATTGATCTGGCTATTCTGCAACCTCTTCCCCCGGGGTTGGCCCGGGTTTGGGTGACCTATTTAAGCCTCAAGAGGAACTGCAGATGGCGACGAAGAATTATCAGGCGGGAGTGAAAGAGTACCGGGAAACCTACTGGATGCCCGAGTACACTCCTAAAGACACCGACATTCTGGCCTGCTTCAAGATTACCGCCCAACCCGGTGTGCCCAGGGAAGAGGCAGCGGCAGCGGTCGCAGCCGAGTCCTCGACCGGGACCTGGACTACGGTCTGGACCGATCTTTTGACCGATCTTGACTACTATAAAGGTCGCGCCTACGCCATCGAGGATGTCCCCGGTGACGACGAGTCCTATTACGCATTCGTGGCCTACCCTATTGATCTTTTTGAAGAGGGATCAGTAGTTAACGTATTTACCTCGCTGGTGGGCAATGTGTTCGGCTTCAAGGCCTTGCGCCACTTGCGGCTTGAGGATGTCCGCTTTCCGATCGCCTATGTGATGACCTGTGGTGGGCCACCTCACGGTATTCAGGTCGAAAGAGACATCTTTAACAAGTATGGTCGAGCGCTGCTCGGCTGTACGATCAAACCCAAGCTTGGACTGTCAGCCAAGAACTATGGCCGTGCTGTCTACGAGTGTCTGCGTGGCGGCCTCGATCTGACCAAGGACGATGAAAACGTCAATTCACAGCCGTTCATGCGCTGGCGTCAGCGTTTTGATTTCGTCATGGAGGCGGTACACAAAGCGGAAGCGGAGACTGGGGAAAGGAAAGGTCACTATCTCAACGTGACCGCTCCGACCCCTGAGGAAATGTACAAACGTGCAGAGCACGCCAAAACGCTGGGGTCGCGCATCATCATGCACGATTACATCACCGGAGGCTGGTGTGCTAATACGGGCCTCGCGAACTGGTGTCGGGATAACGGCTTGCTGTTGCATATTCACCGCGCCATGCACGCAGTTATCGACAGACACCCCAAGCACGGTATTCATTTTCGGGTACTCGCGAAGTTACTGAGACTCTCCGGAGGCGATCATCTGCACTCCGGCACGGTCGTCGGCAAGCTAGAAGGCGACCGCGAGGCCACTCTGGGCTGGATCGACCTGATGCGCGATTCCTATATTAAAGAAGATCGCTCGCGGGGAATCTTTTTTGACCAGGACTGGGGATCCATGCCGGGCGTTTTCCCGGTGGCTTCTGGCGGAATCCATGTCTGGCATATGCCGGCATTGGTGACGATTTTTGGCGATGATGCCTGCTTCCAGTTCGGCGGTGGAACGCTGGGTCACCCCTGGGGTAACGCAGCCGGTGCAGCAGCAAACCGCGTGGCGCTCGAGGCCTGTGTGGAGGATCGTAACCGCAACGGTGCAGAGGGTCTCGAAAAACGCGGCGGTGATGTGTTGCGCAAGGCCGCTGAATCGAGTCCTGAACTGGCGGCCGCCATGGAGACCTGGAAAGAAATCAAATTTGAGTTCGATACCGTCGATAAGCTCGACGTTGTCCATCGCTGATGATCCGAACCCAACCCTATCGAGAACGCTATCATGACTGACGTGCAAGATTACAACTCGCGCCTTTCCGATCCGGAAAGCCGCAAATTCGAAACTTTTTCCTACCTTCCGCAGCTCGATGATGCGGCGGTCCGGGCACAGGTTGAATATATTGTGTCCAAGGGCTGGAACCCCGCCGTTGAGCATACGGAGCCAGAGAATGCGACGTCCTCGTTCTGGTATATGTGGAAGCTGCCGATGTTCGGGGAGACCGATGTCGATACGGTCCTCGCCGAGATTGACAGCTGCCGATCTGCCAATCCGGGCAATCATGTGCGCTTGATCGGTTACGACAACTTCGCGCAGTCTCAGGGCACCGCAATGGTGATATACCGGGCCCCGAACCCCAGCTGATCCTCTGCCTTGGCCGGGACCGCCACTCGGACGCTATTTTGGTCGCCTGCTCGCCACTGGCAAAAGAAGAAACACGATCAGGGATAACTTACGCTGTTTGAGACTGAGCACCGATGGTTCAATCATGACGGACACCAATTCCTATCTCGTCAAGCACGAGCCCTACTACCAGCCGGTCGGTCGCGAGGTGGAACTCTATGAGGCGGCCTATGGCGTCCGGATGCCGGTGATGCTCAAGGG
>CAYSMI010000094.1:0-6634 GCA_964432165.1 uncultured Acidiferrobacter sp. | reverse complement strand
AGACCCATCTTGGCGCCGATAAAACCCGTACTCCACAAAACAACAAAGAGCGCTGGCGCGCCCGAAAACAAAAGGCTGGCGGAGGGACTTTTTGCAGGCAAAACCATAGGTTCGATAAAATCGTGAACCCGCGTAGTCTATTGCAACATTTGGTCAAGGACAGGGTCGCTTTGACTTGACATCTCTAGGGTTCACCCCTATTTGCCTATCTTGCAAACCTTACGGAAATCGAAATGAGCGATAACCCTTTTGTCACTGCTGTCACTGCAGACACCTTCCCGGTGGAAGTCATTGAAGCATCAAAAAGCGTGCCTGTGCTCGTCGATTTCTGGGCCGACTGGTGTGGACCCTGCAAAACGCTGATGCCAATTCTCGATAAGCTCGCCCTCGAATTTGACGGCAAGTTCCGAGTCGCTAAAGTCGATACCGAGAGCGAGCGTGAACTCGCCGCCGCGCACGGAATCCGCAGCCTTCCTACGATAAAGGTCTTCCGCGACGGCGCGGCGGTGGATGAGTTCATGGGCGCGTTGCCCGAAAGCGCCGTGCGGGAAGTCATCGAGCGTCACATCGCCCGCCCTGCCGATGCTGAAATCGATAAGGCGGCAACCCTTGCGGCCAATGCTGACCACGAAGGCGCAATTGCGCTGCTGGTCGATGCACTCGCAAGCGATCCGGCCTATCTGAAAGTCCGGCTGGCGCTAGCCGAACACCAGCTCGAAGCTGGCCAATCCGCAGCAGCGGCGGACACTATGCGTGACATTCCGGTGGCATCGGCACAGGATCCCCAGGTCAAACGGCTCCGGGCGCGGATCCAACTGGCTCTCAGCGTTGATCCGACTGTTGATATTGAAAGTCTCAGGAAGAAAATCGAACAGACGCCTGATGATCTTGAGGCAAGGATTCAACTTGCGCGAAGCGTGATGCAGGATCCCGAACAAGTAGAGACAGCAATAAGGGAATTCCTGGAGGTCGTGCGGCGGGGGAGCGGTAATGGGCCTGCCGAACAGGCCCGATCTACACTGATCCAGATTTTTGAAAGTCTCGGCACACGCGATGAACGCGTCAGCCGGTACCGCCGACAACTTGCCCAGGCGCTCAACTAGGTTCTGGTGCGGGTGTTAACCCCGCGGATGATGACTGCTGTGAAGCGATTGCAGCCTTGCACGTGCGACGTGGGTATAGATCTGTGTGGTCGAAAGATCGGCATGCCCGAGGAGCATCTGCACGCTTCGAAGATCAGCGCCATGATTCAAAAGATGCGTCGCAAATGCATGTCGCAGTGAATGTGGAGATAGTTCTGAATCGACACCGGCCAGAGCAGCGTATCGCTTGATCAGTTGCCAAAACGCCTGCCGGGTCATCGGTTTACCTCTTCGAGTGATAAACACGGCACTGTTCATCTGCTCGCCGAGAAGTTCGGGCCGGGCGCGATCAAGGTAATCCCGGATGCGGCCTGCGGCTTCATCACCCAGGGGTACGATCCGCTCACGACCTCCCTTCCCGGTCACCCTGACGAGCCCGGTAGTAAGATCAAGCTCATTCAGGGAAAGTGTAACGAGTTCTGAAACGCGAAGGCCGCTGGCGTACATGGTCTCCAGCATCGCCCGGTCCCGACGCCCAAGGGTTGTATCTGCCGGCACGGCCAACAGTTTTTCCACACTGGCTTCTGTTATCGCCTTTGGCAGCGGTCGACCCAGACTGGGTGAGCGCACGTCAGCGGTCGGATCGTCCCGTATCACACCTTCACGCAGCAGATATCGGTAGAACCGGCGCAGAGTGGAAAGCCTGCGCGCTGATGATCGTGGACTCAGTCCCTGCCGCACATTCGCCGCGAGGTAGCCCAGCAGGTCAGCGCGTCCTGCACTCTTAAGGTCCAACCCCTTTTTTTTGAGCCAGTCTTCATAGGCCGCCAAGTCACTTCGATAGGCGCTAAGGGTGTTCGCGCTCAATCCGGATTCAAGCCATAGTGCGTCAAGAAACTGCTCCGAGATCTCCGAGGCCAGTTTCTTTTCGCCGGTCATTCTGGCTTTTCCCGGGCGCGTCTGCGCTCTATTTGGGCGAGGCGATAGCGCAGTTTCGCCTGCATTTTCGATTCGGGTGAATCACCCAGCAGTCTTCGATAGACCTTACCGGCATCCTCATACAATTTTGCCGATTCCAGCGCCTTTGCAGCCTGATAGAGGGCGCTATCATGCCAGTGCGCGTCGTTTTCCCCGGAGAGCCGGGCCGACTCCAGGTAATAGGCCGCCCCCATGGCGTATTTACCCAGCCCGACCCAGGATTGTGCCGCCCAATAAAACAGTTCACGCCGGTGTCCCGGGGTTCGAACCAGACGCGCTGACACCTGGAAAAGATCCAGCGCCAACTGATGCTCTCCGATGAATTGCAGATCAAACATGATCTGCATGACCCGGTCCAGACTTGCCGGCGCTATTTCATCGAGTCCGGATAACCAGTCGCCAAGCTGTCGGGCACCCAGATCCGCGTTGCCGCCCAGGACCTGAATCCGGGCGGTTCGGACAGTCCATGCGCCGGGATCGATCCCCGGCACTGGCGCATGAACAAGTGACTGAAGCCTCGCCCCAAGAGGTAGATCTTCCCGGCGCAGCGCCTCGTCAACCAACAGCATCAGCGCTTCTGCGCCGAGATCTTCGAACCTCGCCAAAACCCCGTTATCACCGATAAAGACATTGATCAGGCCTTGTGCATCAACCTCGATGAGATGCCGTATCAGCCAGCTGTCTCCCGAAACCGGTGCTTCAGGCTTCTGACCCTGCAGGAGCAAGGTCACCCCGAGGGCCCGCTGTCCGAGGCGATCTTCGTTTCCACTCGCGAGCAAAAGATCCCAGACCGCACCGGAAGGTTTCGTCACGAGCCCTTCGCGTGCCATCTTGATGTTGGCGATCGCCCCATAGGTGGCCAGTAGTTCCGTCCTGGCATCGATCTGCAACAGCGGCGTCAACTGAACAGCATCTAACACCAACGCTTCGAGAGCGAGCGCACGTACACGGGCATGCTCCGCAAGATCCGCAATCTGTGCGATCATGGCGGAGCGTGCGCCGGCCATCTCGGTATTGTCCGCCGGGACCCTTACCTGACCAAGCGCAAGCAGCGCGTCCGAAGAGGATATGACCTTGCCCTGCCAGGCCGCGAAGACCCGCCACAGACGCCCTTCGATTGACACCACATCACGCAGGACGAAAACCGCCTCATCGGCTCTGCCCAGAGAGAGTGCGATAAGGGCGCGCAGCAGGTGCCAGGAGGGCTGGTCGGGGGCAAATTCAAGCGCCAGATTCTCAGCAGAGATTGCCGCATCAGAAAACCGGCCTTCATCAAAATAACTTAATACGATCCGCTGTCGAAGTTGCTGCGTTATGCCGTCGTCGGGAAGACCCTCCAAGAGGAGTTGGCGGAAGACCACCCGCGCTTGTGCTGGGTCGCCGTTTCGAAGCAACAGATCACCAAGCCGTAAGCCAAGTTCCAGGCGCAGATCACCCTTTTCACTTTCCAGTGATTCCTGAAGTTCCGCCTTCAGTACGTCCAACCGGCCCTGGCGTTCAAGTAGATGCCACCGCTGCCTTTGGCGCTCAGCCGAAGAGATTCCCGGGGGGAAGGGAATATCCTGAAGCAGGTAAAGCCCCAGTTGATCAAGATTCTGGCGGTTAAGATGCGCTAGCGTTTCTTCGTCAAGCTCAAGATGAAAAACCGGGGCGGCCAACCGATTTTGATCACCGCTATCCGCCGCCAATGGCTGCGGGGACCCTTCGGTAATCGAGAGAGTCTCGAAGTTAAGGTCCAGTGCAGGCAAAAACGCCTGAAGGTGCTCGGATGCGGGAACGTCAGCCAGATTCGACGACGCCTTCAGGGATTCGTCTGCGGAGACATCACCAATGACTGCCAACCCGCCGACCAGCGCCCCACACCAAAAGGTGAGGGCCGGGATAAGACAGCGCCCTTGGGCCTTAAGGGGGGCGTCTGCCGTGACCCAATGCAACGCGGTCATGTCAGTCCGCACGCAGTCTGTCACCTTGCTATCCCAGTATCGATTCCCGTATCGATACCCTGTTGATCTCAGCGTCGGCTCAAGCCGGGAGGTGCGGCGTCAGGACATCTTCTCGCGTATCCGGGCTGATTTTCCTGTGCGTCCCCGAAGGTAATAAAGTTTCGCCCGACGCACCGCGCCGCGGCGGCGGACCTCAATACCTGCGACCAACGGACTGTGCGTCTGAAACACACGCTCAACCCCTTCACCGTAGGAAATCTTTCGCACAGTGAATGATGAGTTCAATCCCCGGTTTTTCCGGGCGATAACAACCCCCTCGAATGCCTGAAGCCGTTCCCGAGTGCCTTCCTTCACTTTGACCTGAACGCGAACCGTATCTCCCGGGGCGAAATCGGGAATGTCGGCCTTGATCTGCTCGCTTTCCAGCTGCTCGATAATGTTTGTCATCACGAACTCTCCTGTCCTTTCAATTGCTCTTTAAATTCATCGAGTAGAAGACACTCTTCTTCGCTCAAAAATCTTTTTGCCAGCAAGTCGGGTCGCCTTAGCCAGGTCTGGCCCAATGCCTGCCGCAGCCGCCAGCGGCGAATGTCGTTGTGATTGCCGCCCAGCAGCGTTGACGGAACCTTCTTCCCCTCAAAGTTCTCCGGTCGTGTGTAATGCGGCCAATCCAATAATCCCGTACTGAATGAATCGGTTTGAGCCGACTCTTCGTTGCCCAGCACCCCGGGCAGATATCTTACCAGCGCTTCAATCAGTACCATCGCGGGCAGTTCTCCGCCCGCCACCACGTAATCCCCTATGGATAACTCCTCATCGACCTCGGTATCCAGGAGTCTCTGGTCGATCCCCTCGTATCTGCCCGCAAGCAGTATCAGTGCCTGCTCACCCGCCAGCCTCTCGACAGTTGCCTGATCCAGAGGACTCCCCTGGGGGCTCAACCCGATGACCCGGCCCTCGCCCGCAGATCGGGCCTGCCGTATCGCCGCTGCAAGCGGCGGTGCCTGCATCACCATTCCGGGACCGCCCCCGTAGGGCCGGTCATCTATGCGGCGATAGTTATCCTCGCAATAATCACGCGGATCCCAGAAGTTGAGCTCAAGAATCGACCGCTCGAGCGCGATTCTGGTTACCCCAAATTCCCCTACGGTCTTTACCAACTGCGGAAAAATACTGACGATGTCTATGCGCATGCCTCATAAACCCGGGGTATTCCACCATCATGACCTTCAAATCTCTCAAAAATCCTTGTCCCAGTCGACGAGAATCTGGCCCTTTTCAAGATCCACCTTATGCACTGTTTCAGGAACATAGGGGATAAGCCGCTCCCTGTCTGACCTCACCACCAATACGTCGTTGGCGCCCGTCTCCAAAAGATGATCAACCTGTCCAAGGGATTCACCTTCAAGGTTCATCACCGCGAGCCCCTCAAGCTGGTACCAGAAATATTCGCCTTCAGCTGGAGGCGTCAGCCACGCGGGCCACACTCCGATTTCGGCTCCCACCAGCGCCATCGCCTGATCACGATCATTGCAATCCTGCAGATGGGCGATCACCCCTTTACCGTGTCGCTGCCCCGCCAATAAACTCACTTCTTTCCAGCCGTCCCCCTGGTCCAGAAGCCAGCGGGGATAATCAAGGATCCCACCCCGGTCTCGGGAGTAATCAAAGACCTTTACCCAGCCACTGACCCCAAACACGCCGTTAATTCGGCCCAGTACAACGGGTTGTGTGTTTTGATCAGACATGACGTTTGCATCACGTCGAATCCGGGTGCGGACTTCAGGTAACGTCTGTCCCTGATCGGGTTTGGGTTGATTTACTGCCTCAGAAACGACGCCACCCGCTCAGACGGCTGAGCCCCCTGGCTGATCCAGTATTGCGCCCGCTCACGATCCAGCCGCAGGGACTCTTCTCCCTTGGCCGCCATGGGATTAAAGAACCCGATGCGTTCAATAAACCTGCCGCGGGGCTGCCGGCGCCGGTCAGAGACGACGATTGAGTAAAAGGGCCGCTTTTTTGAACCGCCGCGGGCAAGCCGAATGGTCACCATCTGTACAATCCTCTAAAAATGCGTCAAACCCTATAATTTTAGCATAAAAATTGAATACTTCGGAAGCAAGCAAGAGCTCAGTGTATGAGCGGCGATCCTCCCCCGGGAAAGCCTCCTCCCTTCATTTGGCCCATGAGTTTTGTCACCCCCCTTTTGCCTTTCATCTTTTTCATCATTTTCTGCATCTGGGTAAACTGCTTTAAGAGGCGGTTGACCTCCTGAACCTGGGTTCCTGACCCGGCCGCGATACGCCGTTTACGGGACCCCTTGATGACCCCGGGAAAAGCCCGCTCGCCCGGCGTCATGGAATTGATGATCGCGATCAGTCGGCCGGTTTCGGCTCCCCCCACCTGCGCACGGGCGGCCTGCGGCAGGCTGGACATCCCCGGAATTTTTTCCATCAACCCCCCAAGCCCGCCCATCTTTTCCACCTCGTGCAGTTGATCGCGAAAATCCCCAAGATCGAATCCTTTGCCCTTTTTCAGTTTCTGAGAGATTTTTCGGGCTTTCTCCTGGTCGACGCTCCGCTCGACCTCCTCCACAAGGCCCACCACATCTCCCATACCCAGAATTCGGGA
>CAYSMI010000093.1:0-6692 GCA_964432165.1 uncultured Acidiferrobacter sp. | reverse complement strand
GGAAACACGATTCAGGAGTACAAAGTCGCGCTGCCTTAACGCCATCACTCTGTTGACCGTATGTTTTTTGATCAGTTAGAGCGTATCTTTAAGGTGATGCTCTTAGGGACGATCACCTTATTGGTGCTTTCGTTCTTTCAGAAAGACAAGTTGCCCATGCCGGGATTTTTTAGCGAGGCTGTGCTATCTGAGCCTCGGCAGACCCCGACACAAAATGTATCCTTTGAGACGACGGTAAACGATCAGATCTATACCGTGACCCCGCTTTTCGACTATGAATTAAGTGGAGTCGTGGTGACAGATTATGAGAGCGGATCATTGGGCGATATCTACCACCACCGACAGTGGAAAGACTTTCTGAACGTCAAGGACCTGTGCGTTGTGTGGGGTCAAAACGTTAAGTCTGGCGTGTTCCGTAAGTTACGCTACGACAGTGGACCGTGGACGTGTTTTTTTCAAACGCCTGATGCAAAGACAGGCGCGGAGTTCAGAAATGATCAGTTATCGAATAATCATCTATTGACGGACGATATCGATTTGCATCATCTGATCATGCGCGCCGCCCCGGGAGATGAGGTCAGGATCAGCGGCATGTTGGCAGATTATAAGAATCCAGCCGCCGGCTTCGATCGCGAAACCAGTATTTCACGAACGGATACTGGAAATGGCGCGTGTGAGACTGTCTATGTGACTGACTTTGGAATCGTGAAAGAAGCCAACCGGGTTTGGCGGGCGCTTTACCGGCTGTCAGGCATTGCAGCCTTGGTGGCAGTGCTGGGTTTTATCGTGACCCTGCTGATTCGTCCGGCCAAGAGGCCCTATTTGCGATAGTGGCTCCAGAATAAGAGCCAAGTAGCAAGACTTGCTCCGATAAAAAATCCCGGACCTTGGTCCGGGATTTTTCTCGTCAACTTGGTCGAATCAGTCGAGGTAACTTCGTAGCTTTTCCGAGCGCGTGGGGTGTCGCATCTTGCGCAGGGCTTTGGCCTCGATCTGGCGAATGCGTTCGCGGGTGACATCAAACTGCTTGCCGACTTCTTCCAGGGTGTGGTCGGTGTTGAGGCCGATACCAAAGCGCATCCGGATGACCTTGGACTCGCGCTCAGTGAGGCTGTTGAGGATGGACTCCGTGGCGCCGGTGAGGCCAGAGGTCAGGGCCGCGTCTTCCGGTGCCAGGATGTTCTTGTCCTCAATAAAGTCTCCAAGATGGGAGTCTTCGTCATCGCCAATGGGCGTTTCCATGGAGATCGGTTCTTTGGCAATCTTCAGCACCTTAAGAATCTTGTGCTCCGGCATATCCATCCGTTCGGCCAGTTCTTCAGGAAGCGCCTCGCGGCCTTTTTCTTGGAGAATCTGTCGTGACACACGGTTGAGCTTGTTGATAGTCTCGATCATGTGGACCGGAATACGGATCGTGCGCGCCTGGTCCGCAATAGACCGGGTGATGGCCTGTCGAATCCACCACGTGGCGTAGGTCGAGAACTTGTAACCGCGGCGGTATTCAAATTTGTCTACTGCCTTCATCAGGCCGATGTTGCCTTCCTGGATCAGGTCCAGAAACTGCAGCCCGCGGTTGGTGTACTTTTTGGCAATCGAGATCACAAGGCGCAGGTTTGCCTCGATCATCTCTTTTTTGGCTCGGCGGGCCTTGGCTTCGCCGATATTCATCCGCTTGCTCACATCCTTGATCTGGTGAATGCGAAGCCCGGTAATGTTTTCAAGATTCTGAAGTTTGTCACGCAGGTTTTCGAGGTCCTCCGCGTGTGCCTTCAGAATCGTCTTATCTCCCTCCTTACCGCGCATCATGCTGCGGATCCAGAAGAGTTCGGATTCACGCCCCACAAACTTGGAGATAAACGTCTTGCGGGTGACGCGGGCTTTCTGGACACAGATTTTGATGATGCCTTTTTCGAGTCTGCGTACTTCGTCGACAATCTCGCGCATCACCTGGGAGAGGTAATCGACCTGGCGAGGCACAAGGCGGATTTCCATCAGCTCAGCTGTCAGTTTGGCCTGATGTTTTTCCATCTGCGGTGCGCCGATACCGTAGCGGGCCCGGCAGCGCTCCAGACTTTTCAGCCCCTTGCGAATACGGTCAAAGCGTTCTTTCGCCTCGGCAGGGTCCGGGCCTTGGGGCCCCGCGTTTGCGCTGTCGTCATCGTTGTCACCCCCGGAATTCGGGATCACCGGCACAGGAATCTCGGGTTCAACCGCGTTCGGATCAATAAAGCCGACCAGCAGCTCTGTCAGTTTCATCTTGCCGGCTTCGACGTTGTCAGAAAGGCGAACCAGTTCTGAGATAATCACCGGTGCAGACGCAATCGCGTTTATGCTCTGGCGGATGCCGTCTTCAATCCGTTTTGCAAGACGAATCTCGTCCTGCCGGGTGAGAAGTTCCACGGTTCCCATTTCGCGCATGTACATGCGGACGGGGTCAGTGGTTCTGCCGAACTCGCTCTCGACCGCGGTTGTAAGCACGGCTTCCGCTTCTTCCACGACCTCTTCGTCGTCGCTGTTAGCGGTTTTCAGCAGCAGGGTGTCGGCGTCCGGCGCCGCGTCGTATACCTCGATCCCGAGATCGTTAATCATGTTGACCACGGTCTCGATCTGATCCGTGTCGTTCATGTCTTCCGGGAGGTGGTCGTTGATCTCCCGGTAGGTCAGGAAGCCTTGTTCCTTTCCCTTGATGATCAGCCGTTTGAGGTCGGATTGCTGGCTCTGAGTATCGACAGACACGGGTCCCCCTGGGAATCGAAAGAAGGCAGGTAAAAACCGATCAATTATACCATGCGGTATGCTTTTCAGCCCCTATTTTCCGCCTTCTTCCCGCCGCTCCCTGAGCGATTGACGCTCCAGATACAAAGCAGCAAGCCGCTCCTTGCTCGACGCATCCAGGTCTTCCCTGGCGGCACGAGTGACGAGCTTGTCAATCGAGTTGCCCAATGCCTGCTCTTGCAGCGTCACCAATGTTTCGGAAAAAAAAGGCGAAAATTCCTCCTCTTCGAGAAGATGGTCCTTGCCAGCCAGTTTTTCAAGGGTGTTCGAATCTTCTGTCTCCCGAAATCGTTCAAGGAGTGCCCCGGTGGTGAGCTTCGGCTCTGCCAGAGTGATCTTGTGCAGATTTCTCAGCAACTTAAGGCCGGGTTCATCCCCCTCTTCATCCAGATTTTCCGGAAGTGCGTGTCTGGCAGCGAGACCCGGCTGCTGAAGCAGCAGGCTGATCGCGGTTGCCATCGGGCTCAGTCGTTGGGTTGATGCCTGTCTGCGTGGAGCAGTCCGGCGCCCCTGAGATGCGCGGGATTGCTCGGTCGACTGAACACCGGTCTCTTCACGCAGGCGCTGGTGCATGAGCTCTCGAAGCGGTCCCTCAGGAATCTTTGCCAGCAGAGGTTTGGCGAGTTCAACGAGCCGCGCCCGCCCGTCGATGCGGCCAAGATCCGTCTGTGCTGACAGTTTCTCGAAAAGAAAGTCCGGCAACGAGGTGGCTTTGGCGGCAAGCGCTGAAAATGCCGAGCCGCCTTCGCGTCGGACCAGGGAATCCGGATCATCGCCGTCAGGTAAGAAAAGAAAGCTGATCTGCCGGCCGCCGCCGAGTTCGGGCAGGGCGGTCTCGAGCGCCCGCCATGCGGCAGCCCGGCCCGCGCGGTCTCCGTCGAAGCAGAAAATGATTGACGGCGCGAGACGGAACAGTCTTTCCAGGTGTCTCAGGGTTGTTGCTGTGCCAAGCGTTGCGACGGCATGCTCGATCCCGTGCTGCGCCAGTGCAACGACATCCATATAGCCCTCGACCACAACCGAATGACCCTGCTGGGCAATGTTTGAGCGGGCGCGGTGCAGGTTGTACAGCTCCGAGCCTTTCTGGAAGACCGGTGTTTCCGGGGAGTTCAGGTATTTCGGTTCGCCGTCGCCCAGTATGCGACCCCCAAAGGCAACTACGCGGCCCTTGTAGTCGTGAATGGGGAAGATGACCCTCGACCGAAAACGGTCATAAAAGCGCCCGGCATCCTTGCGCGCGATCAGCCCGGCTTTCGCCATCAGCTCGAGCGTTTTGCTGTCTCCTTGGGCGGTCTGTGAAAGCGAATCCCATCCGGCAGGTGCGAGTCCGAGCTCAAAAAGCGCAGCGACCTCCCCAGAAAGTCCCCGTTTTTTAAGGTATGCAACTGCCTCGGCACTCATTTGATGGCTACGCAGCTGTTCCTTGAAAAAACGGTTGGCATCGGCGAGCGCATCCAGCAGGGCGGGCGTCAGGGTATCTTCAGCCCGGGCGGGACCCGTGTCCGGGATTTCAAGCCCGGCACTTTGCGCGAGTTCCTCGATGGCCTCCCTAAAGCTCAAATGCTCAAACTCCATGAGGAAGCCGATAGCGCTGCCGTTGGCGCTGCAGCCGAAACAGTGGTAAAACTGCTTGGTCTGGCTGACGGTAAACGAGGGAGTTTTTTCGTTATGGAAAGGGCAGCAGGCTTTAAAATCCCGGCCAGCCTTGGTCAAGGGAACCCGCGCATCGATCAACTCAACGATGTCGGTACGGGCGAGTAGTTCGTCGATAAACTCCCTGGGAATTCTGCCACTCATCGTCTATCACGCCTGATTGATCACTGAGATATTAGCATCCGCCCTGTGACAAATTCTGATCTGTCTGACCGTTCAGCTGTCGCGGGGTGGCTGGGGCTTTGCTGCCTGCTCGTGTTCTGCATGGTGGTGCTCGGCGGCGTCACCCGGCTTACCGATTCGGGTCTGTCCATGGTGCGCTGGGAGCCGGTGTCTGGGGTGCTGCCCCCGCTCAGTCAGGCTGCCTGGCAGGCGGAATTCGATCATTACCGTCAGTTTCCGGAATACCAGAAGATCAATGCCGGGATGTCTCTCGACGAGTTCAAGAGAATCTTCTATTTCGAGTATGCCCACCGGATACTCGGCCGGGCGATTGGACTGGTGTTTGCCGTCGGGTTCCTGTGGCTCTGGTTTAGAAGGCGCCTGTCGCGCTCTCTGATACCGCATCTCATCGTGATGTTTGTTCTGGGGGCAATGCAGGGTCTTCTGGGTTGGTACATGGTGAAAAGCGGTCTGGTGGATCTGCCGGACGTGAGCCAATACCGACTGACGGCTCATCTGGGGCTTGCCATCCTGATCTATTTATACATGCTGTGGGTCATTTTCATACTGCTTGAGCGCACGCCGGCGGCGCCGGTGCCCCGCGGGTTGCACCGGGCAACCGTTGGACTCGGCCTTCTGACCTTTGTGACGGTGCTTTCCGGAGGATTCGTGGCGGGACTCAAGGCCGGCCATGCCTTCAATACCTTCCCGCTGATGGCGGGACAGTGGATCCCGCCGGGCTATCTGGCGCTTGAGCCGATGTGGCGTAATCTCTTTGAGAATATCCCCAGCGTCCAGTTCAATCACCGGTTGCTCGCTATCATGACCTTCACGCTGGTGCTGGTGTTTGTGTTTCAGGCGGTGAGGAACAAGGCACTGGCAGGCTTTCGCCGGCCCGTCATCACTCTGGCTGGGGTGGCGACGCTTCAGGTGGCGCTTGGAATCAGCACGCTGCTCTGGTACGTGCCCGTCGCGCTGGCCGCGGCACACCAGGCGGTGGCATTGTTGCTGCTGAGCGTGTCGCTCTACGTGGTATTCAGATTTCGACGGACCTGAACCTGCCGGCCTTCGGCGGGGTGCAAACTCAGGCGGGAAGTTTCTGTTTTATTGAGGCGCTGACGGCGCCCATGTCGGCCCGACCCTGAACACGCGTTTTGAGCCAGCCCATGACCTTGCCCATATCGCGAATACTCTGCGCATCGGTCTCGGTCAATGCCTGATCGATGAGCGCGGCAAGCTTGTCATCATCGAGTTGTTCAGGCAGGTAGGTTTCGAGGACCGCGAGCGTAGCGGCTTCTTTTTGCACCAGATCGTCCCGGCCGCCTTTTTCGAACTGTTCTATCGCGTCCCGCCCCTGTTTGATCATTTTCTGAACCACAGCCAGCACTTCTTCTTCACCAAGTTCAGTACGCTCGTCGACCTCACGGCGTTGGATGGCCGCGCGCAACAGCCGGATAGCCTCAAGGCGCACGGCCGCTTTGGCCCGCATGGCGTCTTTCATCTCGGCAACGATGCGTTCTTTGAGTGTGGTCATATGGGGGCCACGACATCGTGGCGGGCAGGGAGAATTCAAGCCCTCAGTGGGCGCGCATCCGGGAAGGATTCTGGCGGGCCAGTCGTTTCTTTTCGCGTTTTTCAGCGGCAGCACCGGCGCGTTTTCGGACGGTGGTCGGCTTTTCGTAATACTCACGGTTACGTGATTCTGTGAAAACACCCGCCTTCTCACAGGAGCGGCGAAATCGGCGCAGGACGGCGTCAAAGGGCTCATCCGGCCGAACTTTGACTGATGGCATAGGCTTGTCTCCGGACAATCGAAAAGGGCGCGTATTCTACTTGGATCAAGCGGGAAAGTACACGCCGGGCCGTTTGCACACCTCCCTTAATCCGCCAACAGCGCCGGGCCGTGTTTTGTTCGAGCCGCCACAGACCGGACTGAGACCTCGATAGTCATATAATCCGAGCGAAAATTGCATGAAAGCAACAGTCAACTGCTGGGGTTTGCCACTGCGCAGGTCAGAAGATGCAGGTTCTTGGGATCGAGACATCGTGTGATGATACCGGTGCGGCCATCTATGACACGGATGCCGGCCTTAAGTCACATT
>CAYSMI010000092.1:0-6783 GCA_964432165.1 uncultured Acidiferrobacter sp. | reverse complement strand
CTGATCGAGCCGCTGGGCTTTTCGATCAGCGACCGTGAGCTTCGTCGAGCCGGACTCGACTATGCAGATGCGGTCCCGCTTCACTGCCATACCAGTATCGATGCTTTTTTTGCAGACACAACCCTTGAGCGGGCGTTCATGTTCTCTACCCAACATGTCCAACGTCACAGTGACTGCCAGTTCAGGAACGGTGACGCGCTAGTCTTTGGCCCCGAGACCCGTGGCCTGCCAGAGAGCGTCAGACACCTGGTACCCGATGGGCAGCGGGTCACGCTGCCGATGTGCACGACCAGTCGCAGTCTCAATCTTTCCAATGCCGTTGCGGTGGCACTATTCGAAGCCTGGCGGCAGTGTGGTTATCCAGGCAGTGCCTGAAACGATAGCCTACCAATCTTCAAGGCTGTCTTCTGTAATACCGCTGAGTAAAAGCCCTGTGCGCACCACAGGAAACGCTTCGCGCTTCACAAACACTTTGGTTCCTACGAAAAGCGCACCCAAAGCATCGATCTGAGCGGGCTCCAGCGGCCGTGGCGACATCCGTCAGGTCCGGCGGGTGAGACTTGCTATAGACTCGATGCCCCTGCGACAGACTGACCTTGGTGTCCTCAGTACCCATGACTGTACTTTCTGACCTCGTGGACCTCATCCTGACGATCAGTGATGGGAGGGACCTTCCCGCTGTTAGGACTCTGCACACACCGCGGCCGGCACGGCCCGGAGAGCAGTCCAAGAAATTCGGCGTGGTCGTTCTCGATGACGATAGTGGCGGATTTTTCTTTGCCGGCCTCGACGATACCCTGTCGCAGTTAGCCGCGTGCGATCCTCGTCGGTTTACTGGCGCCGCGCCGCTGGATCTGGTCAGAAACTGTCTGGGGAGTGATCTGCTGGCCAAGACTGTGGGTCTGGGCGTGCTCAATGCGTTGAGTCAGCACCTGCTCAGGGCATCAGGATTTCAACTCGATCAGGCGTCAGACCCGTTGGGGCATCTCGACCTTGCGAACGCGCGCCATGTCGGGATGGTCGGATTTTTTGCACCGCTGATCAAAGCACTCGCAGAACATCCGGGATCACTGACCATCATAGAAAAAGACGCAAAATTTCTCGAGCGCTCAAGCCGGTTCCCGGTGACGACCCAAACCGATCGCTTGCAGGACTGCGACCGGGTACTGATCACGGGCTCGACCCTGATCAACGACACCCTTGATGATGTACTCAGCCACTGCGACCCCGCTGCCCAGGTGGCGCTGGTGGGGCCTACCGCTTCGTGCCTGCCGGATCCGATCTTTGCGCGGGGCATCGATGTTGTCGGCAGCACCGCAGTATCGGACCTGCCGCGTCTCTTGACCCTACTGGACGCGGGCGAGCCGTGGCGGGCCGGTACCATGAAGTACTGCATCACCCGTAACCAATATCCGGGCATTCACGAGTTGATAGCTGACGCGTGATGGATGCGCTGGTGCTCCCCTGTCGCCAGGTACCGGGTCTGCGTCAAGATATAATTCAGCCATGGGGCTGATCACATTGTTACGTGCCGCAATGGTGTTGATGGGCCTGTCTGTCGCACTGGCACAGGCGGGTGTGGTCAGCATAGCGTCTGACCTTGAGCAAGACGCGAACGAATCCCGCCAGGCAAATCTACCCATCCTGCTCATCTATACCGCGGGATACTGTCATTACTGTGACGAGGTGAAAGCGGACGTCTTTAACCCGATCGCGGCAGACCCCGCATACCGGGACCGTGTGCTATTGCGGGAGGTGCGGATCGATAGCGATACGCGGCTTGTCGGTTTTAAGGGTGATGTCACAAATCACCGGTCCTTTGCCAAGGGTCGCGGTATCACGGTTGTGCCGACACTTGAATTTCTGGATAACACGGGCCTGGCGCTCAACCACCCGCTGGTGGGCGCCAGCATTCCGGACTTTTACGGCGCCTATGTTGATAATGGCATTGAACGGGCCATCCGGAACATCCGTGCTAAGCAGGGCCCCTCATGAGCGGGGGCTTCGCTGAGGCAGAGCTGGAAGTCGGCCGGCAAAGCGTGCTGCCCGAGTGGATTGATTACAACGGCCACATGAATGTCGCCTACTACGTATTGGCATTTGACCGTGGGGTGGATGAGTTCATGCGCCAGATGGGCATTACACCCGAATATCTTGAGACTGAAAAATCATCGACATTCACTCTCGAGATGCACATCAACTACCTGCAGGAGTTGCATCTGGACAACCCGATCCGGCTCACCTGCCAGTTACTCGATGCCGACAGTAAACGGGTACATTATTTCCTGCGTATGTTCCATGCCGAGGAGGGTTATCTCGCCGCCACCAGCGAGCAGATGATGATCCACGTCAGCCTCGAAAGCCGGCGCTCTTCACCCTTCCCATCGGGCGTCAGCAATGTTATTGACCAGATGATGGCGGCGCACAAGGCGCTACCGTTTCCGGATCAGGCCGGGAGAAAAATGGGGATACGCCGAGGGTGATTGCGGGTGTTCAGCCCAGGCGCTCGATGATCCCGTCGAGTTCATCGAGCGAGCTGTAGACGATTACCAGGCGGCCCGATTTACCGTCGCGCGATTCCAGATGAACCGGCGCGGCGAGTTTTTCCGACAGCGTCTCTTCCAGGCGCTGGATATCGCGGCTTCGCCCTTTCTTGGATTTCTTCCCACCACCTTTTTCGGGTGGCTCGAGCATCCTTCGGACCAGCTCTTCGGTCTGGCGGACCGAAAGGCGGCGCTGCATCACCGCTTGTGCCGCTATCGCCTGTTGATCTTTGGCGAGACCCAACAAGGCGCGTGCGTGGCCGGCTTCGATATGACCCGATTCAAGGTGTTCCCGTACACCCGGGTCCAACTTCAGCAGCCTGAGCAGATTGCTGATGGCGACCCGCGAGCGACCAACCGCTTCGGCGGCCTGCTGGTGGGTCAATCCAAACTCATCGAGCAGGCGCTTAAGGCCAGTCGCCTCCTCAATGGGGTTGAGGTTTTCGCGCTGGATATTTTCAATGAGGCCTACCGCCAGAGCCGCTTCGTCGGGAACACGGCGAACCACTGCCGGCACCTCTGTCAGACCGGCCAACTGCGCAGCGCGCCAGCGGCGTTCACCCGCGATCAGCTCATAGCCCCCGCCCGCGGTCTCGCGCACCAGTAGCGGCTGGATAATGCCCTGTGCCGAGATCGAGGCAGCCAACTCCTGTAACGACGCCTCGTCCATACGGGTACGAGGCTGGTAACGGCCTTTTCGGATCTGGCCCACTGGAAGCTGGCGCAGATCGCCCTCCCCCGGCCGTGTCACCGACGGTGTGCTGCCGAGCAGCGCGTCGAGCCCTTTTCCGAGTCTCGCTTTAGGACTCACGCTCTAATCCTGAATGTGCACCACCGGTGGCGGGGTCTACCGGCGGGCGTGTGTTCTGAAGCATCTCCGTGGCGAACTGGCGATAGGCCAGTGCGCCCTGACAGTGAGGATCATAGTCGATGACCGATTTACCGAAGCTCGGCGCCTCGGCGAGGCGCACATTACGGGGAATCACGGCTTCGTAAACGAGGTTCGGATAAAAGCGCCGAAGCTGGGCAGAGACTTCATTGGTCAGCGAATTGCGGCCGTCGAACATCGTGCGGATCAGTCCTTCAATAGTCAGTTCGGGGTTAATGCTGCCCTGCAGTCGGCGGATAGTATCATCGAGACCGCTCAGACCCTCGAGCGCATAGTATTCACACTGGACGGGAATCAGCACCGAGTGCGCTGCCACCAACGCGTTCAAGGTCAACACATTCAACGCCGGCGGGCAATCGATGAGCATTAGGTCATAGTTTTGAACTGTGGCGAGTGCATGTTTGAGCCTATGGTTGTCGCTGTCATCGCCCTGGATCAGCTCTGCCTGCGCTCCAGCAAGGCCGGGTTCGGCAGGCAGCACGTCAAATCCCGAATCGCTGGCAACGACCGCGTCACCGACACTACTTTGCCCCAGCAACACCTGGTACACGGTATGTTGGAGGTGGTTGCGGTCGATACCGCTTCCCACCGTGGCGTTGGCTTGTGGATCAAGATCGATCAGCAATACCCGAAGACCTTCGCGCGCCAGCGCGGCGGCAAGATTGATGGCGGTGGTGGTTTTGCCGACACCGCCCTTCTGGTTGGTGACCGCGATGATCCTGGTCAACTTTTGTTCTCCGAAACTTCTGCCATAACGACGATATGTCTGCGCGCAGACAGTCCCGGGACCTCGACCGGGAAGACTCGGGCCATTGCCCGCTGGCGGGGTGTGAGGGCCGCCAGTTCGTCCTCGGGGTAAGCGCCCTTCATTACGACCAGCCGCAGATGCGGGTGATGCAGGTGACCGGTCATTCTAAACAGGTCTGCCAGCGTGGAAACCGCGCGCGATGCAAGCGTATCAAAATTTGTCGGCGGCCGGTAATCCTCAACCCGTCCGGCAATAACCGTCACGTTTTTCGCTTTGCAGCGGGTTTTGACCTCGCGAAGAAAGCTGGCTTTCTTGGTCCGGCTTTCCACCAGGGTCCATTGTTGCTGGGGTTGGGCAAGTGCCAGCACCATGCCGGGGAAACCGGCACCGGACCCGACATCCAGACAACGGTTCCCGGTGACAAAAGGCGCGATCGAAAGACTGTCCAGCAGGTGGTGGGTCAGCATTTTCGATTCTTCATCGACGGTGGTCAGGTTATGCACCTGGTTCCATTTGCGCAGCAGGGACACATAATCAAGCAGTCGCTTGCAGGACGTCTGGCTTAATTCAAGACCGAACTGCCGCGCGCCTTCTGCAAGCCGCGAGAGGGAGGAGCCCGACACCTTCCCCATGGAAATACTCAGGCGGCTGAGCGCAATTGCTGCCTTTTCAGGTGCACCAGAAGCAGCGAGATCGCAGCGGGCGTCATCCCGGAAAGCCGTGTCGCCTGACCAATGGTCAGCGGCTGGTGCGCTATGAGGATCTGACGAACCTCGTTTGAAAGCCCCCGCACCTGCCGGTAGTCCATCTCCCTCGGGATGTCCGTTTCCTCGTGTCTGCGCTGATGGGCGATCTCATCACGCTGGCGGTCGATATACCCCGCATAGCGGGCCTCGATTTCCAGTTGTTCGATCACCGCGGGATCGGTAATCCCGCTACTGCCTGGGCCGAGGCTGATCAAGTCCTGGTAGCGCACCTGTGGCCGGCGCAGCAGGTCAGCAAGGCATTGCTCGCGACTGAGTTCCTGGCCAAGCACATCCCTAGCCTTCTCGGGGGTAACCGTCTCAGGCCGGACCCAGGTCTGCTGCAGGCGGGCGCGTTCTCGCTCCAGCAGATTGCGCTTTTCGGCAAAGGCTTTCCAGCGTACTTCGTCGACCAGCCCCAAGGTGCGGCCCGTTTCGGTCAAACGTAAATCTGCGTTGTCTTCACGCAGCTGCAGCCGGTACTCGGCCCGGGAGGTAAACATCCGGTAGGGTTCTGTGACGCCGCGGGTCGTCAGGTCATCGATCATGACCCCGATATACGCCTCATCACGACGCGGCCACCAGGACGGTTCGCCGCGGCTGCGCCTCGCGGCATTGAGGCCAGCGACAAGGCCTTGGCCCGCCGCTTCTTCGTAGCCGGTCGTGCCGTTTATCTGTCCCGCGAAAAAAAGTCCCGGCAGGGCCCGCATCTCGAGCCCTGGCAGAAGGTCACGGGGATCGAAAAAATCGTACTCAATCGCATAGCCTGGCCGGGTAATCCGCGCGTTTTCAAACCCTCGGATACTGCGCACCATCTCCCACTGCACATCAAAAGGCAGGCTGGTGGAAAGACCGTTGGGGTAGATCTCATGAACATTCAGACCTTCGGGCTCAACGAATATCTGGTGGGAGTCCCGACCGGCAAAGCGAACAATCTTGTCCTCAACAGATGGGCAGTATCTCGGCCCAACGCCTTCGATCTCGCCCCCGTAGAGTGCAGAACGGCTGAGCCCTGAGCGAATGATCTCGTGGGTCTTTTCGTTGGTTTTGGCAATGTGGCAGCAGACCTGGCGGGGATGATCATTGCCGGTTGCCATGAAGGAAAAACTTGGCACCGGATCATCGCCCGGCTGCAGTTCCAACACCGAAAAGTCGATCGTCCGCCCGTCAATTCGCGGCGGCGTGCCCGTCTTCAGGCGTCCGCTACGCGGGCACAATTCCCGCAGGCGGTCAGCGAGTACCGTCGCCGGGGCATCTCCTGCACGGCCGCCGGGTTCGCTGCGATGACCCACATGGATCCGACCGTTGAGGAATGTCCCGGTGGTCAGCACAACCGCACGGGACCGCACGCGGATACCTCCGGCGGTGACAATGCCTGCGACGTGATCGCCCTCGACCAGCAGATCCTCAACGGCCTGCTGCAGCACCACCGGGCCAGATTCGGCTTCGATGGTCGTGCGAATCGCCTCGCGGTACAGCGCCCGATCCGCTTGTGCCCGCGTGGCACGGACCGCGGGGCCTTTTCTGGCGTTGAGCCGCCTGAACTGGATACCGGCCCGGTCCGCGGCCTGGGCCATGATTCCGCCGAGGGCATCAATCTCTTTGACGATGTGGCCTTTACCGATACCGCCGATGGCGGGGTTACAGGACATCTGGCCCACGGTTTCGATGGTGTGCGTGACCAGCAGTGTGTGGGCGCCGGTCCGCGACGCGGCGAGCGCGGCCTCGGTTCCGGCATGGCCGCCGCCGATTACAATCACATCAAATGCTTCGGGATACTGCATCGTGGGGAAACCGATCGGTTGATCAGTTCTGGTAGTAGTAGTCGTAGCGGTTGAGAATCTTGTTGGTGAAGCGCCA
>CAYSMI010000091.1:0-6810 GCA_964432165.1 uncultured Acidiferrobacter sp. | reverse complement strand
TTCCATCGATGGTATCCGTACCTTCATAGGCTAGACAGATGGGACTGGACGTTGCACCCACGGTATCCAGATATCGGCCCAGTCGGGCTTTGTGGTCTTTTCGGGTCCCTTCGTGCTTGCGAACCAGACCGTCCTGGTATTCGCTGACCGGAATCTCCGTGACGATCCCGGTCTGGCTGTGACCGTCAATATTCATCTGGTAAACGAAAAGCCCTTCCTGATGACAGCGCTCGTAGGCCCCGCTGGACAGCAGTGCCTGAAGCTGGTCCGCATTTTCCTTAAGGAGCTGGTCCTCTGAAGGTCGTTCCCCTTCCGGAAAATCATCGACCGATCGCATCACGTTTATGTAGTTCTGCGGGTGCGCTTCGCGAAAGCCCCGTCGCTCATCCGGGCTCATCGAATCATAGGCCGGACTCACCACCGAGCCTGCATGTCCCGGCGTTACCAGATACGGCCGGAAGGCGCGAATCTGAGTCACGTTAACCCTGCAGCAGCCGTCTGCCCATCATACGGGATGGGCGCTTTGAAAGTCCGACATGAACGTCGAAAGCGCTTCAACACCTTCCGACGGCATGGCGTTATAGATACTTGCGCGTATCCCACCAACACTGCGATGCCCTTTCAGATTCAACAGGCCGGCTGCATCTGCCTCTGAAAGAAATGTCTTTTCAAGTTCCTCATTGGGCAAGCGAAAGACCACATTCATCACCGATCTTGAGCCCGTGTCCACCGGACAGCGGTAATACCCTCCGCTACCGTCAATAGCGTCATACAGCATGTCGGCCTTTTCTTCCGCCTGGCGCTCCATTGCCGCCACGCCGCCCTGATCGCGCATCCACCTCAGCACCTTGCCCAGCATGTAGATCGGGAATACTGGAGGCGTATTGAACATCGAGCCCTTATCCGCCTGAATGTCATATCGAAGATAACGGCCAATCTCCTGATTGCTCTCCCGGGCAACAGTTTTTCGGATGATGACCAAAGCCATCCCTGCCGGACCGAGGTTTTTCTGCGCACCCCCATAGACCAGATCAAAGCGCTCCCAGGGTATCGGCCGCGACATGTAGTCTGACGACATGTCAGCGATCAAAGGAACGTCCACCTGCGGCCAGTCCGAGAACCGGATGCCCCCGATGGTCTCGTTGGATGTCAGATGCAGGTATCGACTGCCCGGCTGAATCTCAATCTCGTCAGTACTTGGCATCCGGGTGTAATTGCAGTCGGCACCATCCCAGGCGGTGTAGACATCTCCATAGTGCTTGGCATCCGCCAGGGCTCCCTTGGCCCAGGTTCCGGAGTTGACGTAGCCGGCCTTTTGTCCGCTGCCCAACAGGTTCATCGGCACCATGGCAAACTGCAGTGTGGCACCACCTTGCAGAAAGAGAACATCAAATTCATCAGGTACGCCAAAGACCGTCCGCACGAGGTCCACCGCCTCTTCATGAACAGCAACAAACTGCTTGCCCCGGTGACTCATTTCGATCAGGGACATGCCAGCGCCGTGATAATTCACAAACTCGGCCTGCCCTTCTTCCAAAACCGACAGCGGCAGGGTGCACGGACCCGCGCTGAAATTATGTACCCGCTCAGTCATTGCTTTTCGATCTCTCTATCTTTGTTGTCTGTATCCAATTTTTCATCTGGCCGATCCGTTCCTGCCGCGGCATCACCAAATCCCGCTCAAAGACGCCTTAACCCTGACCGTTGACACAGTGCAGTACGGTTCCATCAACGAAGGCGCTGATCACTTCCAGCACGCCGTCTGCAACCGCGGTCTGCGCCTGATCCGTCGATGCCCCGATATGATGGGTCCCGCAGGTATTGGGGTGACTCGCGAGCGCTGACGAAAACGCGCCCTCGCCGGTACCCGGCTCATCTGCGTAAACATCCAGCCCTGCCCGGATACCCTTGCCATCCATAGCGTTCAGCAAAGCAGGTTCATCAATAACATCTCCCCGGGAGGCGTTAATAATGATGGTGCCGGGCTGCATTTTCGCAAGAAAGGCTTCATTAACCATGCCCTTGGTTTCAGCGGCACTGGGGACATGCAGGCTGATAATGTCGCAGGTACTCAGCAACGTATCGAGGTCCGGCACGGTTTCAAGACCGAGATTTGCCAAGGTCTCGCGGGTCTGCGCGCTGCGTCCGGGCTTATCCACGACGTAGACATGGATACCGAAAGCCCGGGCACGCTCTGCCACCGCAAGTCCAATGGCGCCGAGCCCCAGGATCCCCATGTGCCGACCGTACAGTCCCTGGGCAGAGGAATACTGCTTCTTGTTCCAACGGCCTGCCTTCAGGTCGATGACGTTCTCGGGAATTCTCCGGTCAATGGCGATCAACAGGCCCAGCACCAGTTCCGCAACCGCAACCGAATTCTTGCCGGGGACATTGCAGACGGGAATCTCGCGATCCGCCGCGGCATCCTTGTCTATGGTATTGGTTCCTGCTCCGGCGCGAACCACAAGACGCAAAGACGCTGCTGCGCCGATAGTTTCAGCCGTAACCTGGGTGCTGCGCACAATGAGCACCTCAACATCGGCAATGACCCCCGGTAAGGTGTCACCCGTCAGGTCTGGCTGAAGGTCACAATCGTGGCCCTGATCCTGAAGCTGTTTCAGCTGTGCCTCAGGAAACTTATCTGCAAAAAGAATCTTCAAATTTCCTCCGATACCCTGCTCTGAATGGCGAGAGGGGTGCGTATTCTACGATGATCGCAAAACGAACTTGTACGTTATTGGGAAATTTCTACGATCCGATCGGTACAGTATCAGACGACACGAGATGGCACCTCAAGGTTTTCTTATGCTTTTCCCGATGCAGTGCTTATGGAACGCCGGGGTCCCGGTCTATGAGTGATCCAGGGCCTTAGCCAGAACCCGCAAAGGTGCTTGGGAGATTATCCTCCAAGAAATAACTCTCCAACCTTGGGGTTTTTCAGAAGGTCGCTACCTTTGCCCGCGATGGCAATCTTTCCCGAGACCATGACATACCCGATATCGGCAAATTCAAGACCTTTCTTGGCATTTTGCTCAACCATGATGATGGTCTTGCCCTCGTTGTACTGCAGATCGTGGAGAATCTCGAACACCATGTCGATGAACCGCGGCTCGAGGCCGATCGAAGGCTCGTCCACTAACAAGACATCCGGGTTCATGACCAGCGCCCGGGAGATCTCAAGCAATCGGCGCTCTCCGCCCGACAGCACTTTCGCCTGATGCCGCCGGCGCGCGGCGAGCGTTGGGTATTTGTCAAGAACGGCCTCGGCTGCTGCTTTCGCTTCGGCAGGCTGGTTCTTGAGAAAACCCCCCATCCAGAGATTTTCCTCGACCGTCATGCCCGGGAAAATCGACTTATCCTGCAGGATATAGGCAATACCGGCCTTTCCCAGTTTTTCGCTCGGCGACAAAGCCGACACATCAGACCGCGTATCCCCTTCACCGATCAGAATGCTGCCGGAAAAAATGTTGTTAAAACCGAAAATTGCGTGAAGGACCGTAGACTTGCCTGCGCCATTGGGGCCGATCAGGCACAACGACTGCTTACGACCAACCCGCAGGTTAATACCGTGGAGGATGCGCATCTGGCCATATCCTGCAACCAGGTCATTCAAGGAAACATAGGGATGGCCCTCTACCAGCGCATCCAACTGCTCCAGGCTGATGTCTTCGGCAATAGCAGCGGTCTGCCGGGCGACTTCGTCGACTGAAATGACGGTGTCGACCTCTCCCGCTCCGTAGCCGCGCGTTGCCCTTGGCCGATCACGGCTCATCAGTGCGCTCCCAGGTAAGCATCGATAACGCGTTGGTCGCTCTGGATATCTGCCGGGGAACCCTGGGAAAGCAACTGGCCGTGCGCCAGGCAGTAGATGTGGTCCGCCATGTTCATGATCACCCGCATATTGTGCTCAATAACAAAAAGGGTAATCCCGAATTCCTCGTTCGCTCGGCGCAGTCGGTCGATCAGCCCATTGATCAGGGTCGGGTTAATGCCCGCTGTGGGCTCGTCCAGTAGCAGGCTGGTGGGCTCATTCATCAGCGCCATGGCGAATTCGAGCAGTTTCTGCTGACCGAAGGATAGCGACCCGGCTCGCAAAAAGCGTTTCTGATAGAGCCCCACAAATTCGAGCAGAACCTCGGCGCGCTCGTATTCTTCGGGTCCGTTTCGGCCGAAAGCATCAGCAAAACGCATTTTTCTATGCGGTAGCGATATCAGCATGTTATCAATACCCGACATCTGACCGTAGATACGTGTCTGCTGGAAAGTCCGTAACAAGCCAAGGCGTGCAATTCTCTGGACCGGTAGCGTCGAGATCTCCCGGCCCTCAAACAAAATGCTGCCCGAATCGATAGGGTGGTATCCCACAATGGAGTTGAAAAGGGTGGTCTTTCCCGATCCGTTCGGGCCGATCAGACCCGTGATCGTGCCCCTTTCCACCGCAAGGGAAATCCCAGTGTTAGCGACCACACCCCCGAAGGACTTGCTGACATCATTCACCTCGATGATGGCGCTCATGGCGGATCGTCCCCAGCCGCCTCGCCCGCTTTAGCCGGGAGGCTGAACCAATGTGGCTTTCGCTCCATCAGCCAGCCAACGACACCGCCCTCGAAGTAGACCACCGTAACAACGATCAGGGCACCCAGAGCCACCCATTGCCAGCCCAGAAGATAGGTCCACGTCACCTCTTTGAACACATGGAACAAAATGGCACCCACAACTGGGCCCCAGAGAGTCCCTTTGCCACCCAGCAGAACGCAAACGACCATGAAGATGCCTAGATTGATGGTCTGATATGCCGTCTCCAGCGGCTCGAAATGGATCAGTTGAAACGCCGAGATCGCGCCCGCGACCCCGACAAAAAAAGCCGCCATTGCCCAGGTCGCCAGTTTGTACTGCAGGGTATGGATGCCCATGGCTTCGGCTTTTTCCTCGTCATCGCGGATCGCGTTGATCGCCGCGCCGAAACGGGTGGTATACAGCCACTTGAGGAAGAGAAACAGCACCACCCCGGTACCGGCAAAAAGAAAGTAGAAAAGGACCTTGCCATCGTCAAAGTCACCTGGGTACACCGGGAGCGCAATACCCTGTCCACCCCCAACCCACTCCCAGTTGGAGACCAGCTCTCCAGCAGCAATCGCAACACCTAACGTGCCAATCGCAAAATAGGGGCCCCGAAGTCCAAAGGTGATATAGCCGATGACAACGGCAACTACCGAACAGAAAAGCCCAGCAGCCAGCATGCCGAGAAACATACCCGCGAAATACTGGCCTTCTGTGAATTTGTAAATCCCCCCACCTGAAGAGCCGGTGTATTCACCAACGTCGTACGCAAGAGCAATGGTAACGACTGCGGCCACGTACATACCGGTACCGTAGAAGGTGATATTGCCCAGCGAGTTATAACCCATCTGACCGCCTGTCATGTCCCAAGTCAGGGCGACGATGATCATGAGCCAGACTGTTGCCAACTGGGTCTTGAACACTGGAAAAACGAAAGGCGCAACAAGCATGAAAATGACCAGCGCAAGGTAGAAGACCGCTCTTTTTCCCATAAGCCTGACCGCCCCCGCTATTGGAGACTCTGACGAACCCGCCGCTGCTGCAGAAGACGAAATATCAATACAAGCAGGAGCAACAGCACCGCGATTGCCTGCTGGTAACCGATACCGAAGATATGGGCACCGTACTGCTCCAGGGCGCCAATACCCAGACCCGCGGCAATGACGCCTGGGAGATTACCCAGTCCCGCTGCAGTCACGATAACAAAGGCCCGTATGGAGTGGGTAATCCCGTAAAAAGGCTGAATGACCCAGACCATGACGATAATGGCCCCCGCTGCTCCGCAGATAGCTGCGTTTAACGAAAAGGTGAAGGCGTAGACTTTGTCGGTATTGATGCCCAGCACACGGGCTGCCCGCACATCCTGCGCAGTTGCCCGGATCGCCTGACCCATCCGGCTGTACTTCATAAAAAGGACCACCCCAATCGCAAGCGCCGCTGCCATCAGTACTCCCAGCAACTTGGCGATCGGGACATCGATAAAGCCGTCCATGAAGTAGAGGGTGTCATAGCCCAGATCAACGCTCTGGGTATCGGAGCCGAACATCAGATTGAGCATCTGGGCCATGATAATGGCGAGCCCGAATGTAGCCAGCAGCGTGGTGAAAAGATCACGATCAATCACACGGCTGATCACAACTTTATAGACCACCCAGCCGATACCGGCCATCACCAGAAAAGCAATAGGAACGCCCAGCAACGCTGGAAGGCCTTTTTGGGCGAGCCACCAGCAGATGTATCCACCTGCGATGACAAAATCCCCCTGGGCGAGGTTCTTGACATTCATCACCCCCCACACCAACGCGAGACCATAGGCCGCAAGCGCAAACAGCGCTCCGATCATCACCCCGTCAATAATGATCTTGAGGTTGACAACGGGAAACTGAAGCAGCAGACCGAAATTAGAAGCGAACTGTTCCATTTAACCGGGCGAATCCGTCAGCATTTTCTTCACATCACCTGTCTACAAAGGCCCTGACACCCGAAACGGCTGCATCGGCTTTCGACAAGACCTTCTACCAGCACGTGCGCCGGTATTGAGCACCATAGGGTTTATCCGCTGGAGACCTGTACAGGAAGGACCTTAGCCCACCGAGACGCCAACAACCATACGTGGCCGAAAACAAAAAGTGCCGGCATACAGGCAGAGCGGATTCCCTGCCTGTATACCAGCCGCCCTATCGGTTCAATTTCGCGGCCAGTTGAGCGGATGCGATGCAAACGCCGAGGGCGCCACGACGTTGTATTTTC
>CAYSMI010000090.1:4632-6868 GCA_964432165.1 uncultured Acidiferrobacter sp. | reverse complement strand
TTTTTGCCAGTGCTTACACTCTGCTTGAGGAGGGGCACGTCCGGGTGGATGTTTTTTATGCGGGCTTCAGTAACCGCAAGAGAGCGCTGGTCAACGCCATTGGGTCAATTTTCCTGGGTCTGTCCGTTTCCTGGACCATCATGATCATTGGGATGGGTAGTGATGTTGGCATCATCAACATGCCGGTCATTAATTTCGAAGTGTCGCAGTCGGGCTACGGTATGTATGTGAAGTACCTGATGGCGTCATTCCTCGGGGTTTTCGCCGTGACCATGGCGGTGCAGTTCATCAGTTATTTTCTGGATGCTATAGCAGATTACCGCGGCGAGCCCGGCAAGAGACAGCCGGCAGCACCGGCGGCCTGACAAGGATAGCCCGGCTATGGAACTGGTCTTTCTCGCGCTGCTGGTCGTGCTGATGGCTTTTGCACTTGGGGTTGGTTTTCCTGTTGCTTTTGCTCTTCCCGGTTCGGCGGTTATCACGATTTGTCTTGCCGCGGCAGCAGGGTATTTCGCGGCTGGCGATGCAAGCGCCTTTTTTGCCCATGGCGGGCCGCAGGAGTGGTTGTCCTCCGGAGTGACCAATCTTAGGGGCGTGTACTGGGAGGTGGAGCGCGATACCCTGATTGCGATCCCGCTTTTCATCTTCATGGGCATCATGCTGCAGCGATCACGGATCGCAGAAGACCTGCTGGTGACTATGGCGCAGCTTTTCGGTCCGGTTCCGGGAGGTCTCGGGATCTCGGTGGTGTTTGTCGGGGCTCTGCTTGCCGCAACCACTGGAATAGTCGGCGCAACGGTTGTGGCCATGGGGCTAATCTCGCTTCCGGCAATGCTCAAAAGTAACTATTCGAATTCGCTGGCTACGGGGACGATAGCCGCTTCGGGTACGCTCGGACAGATCATTCCGCCTTCCATTGTGCTGATTATCCTGGCGGACCAGTTAGCAAGTGCTACCGATCAGGCCGGTACGGCCCGCCAGGCAATGTACAAGGCGGCAACCGGGGAACTGACGATGCCCTCGGCTTTTGGTGTGTCATCAACCAGTGCTGGCGAGATGTTTCTGGGCGCCTTTGTCCCCGGCCTGGTTCTGGTTGCACTCTACATGCTGTTTATCCTCGGTTATGCGTTATTGCGGCCAAAGGTTGCCCCGACGGTGCGCTACGACGGGGATTTTGATCTCGCTTTCTTCATCCGGGTAGGGCTTATCCTGATTCCGCCTCTCGGCCTGATTTTTCTCGTGCTCGGATCGATCATCACGGGAATTGCAACCGTCAATCAGGCCGGTGCTATCGGTGCTGCCGGTGCCCTGTTCATGGCGGGCTATCGCCTAAAGGCTGGAGAAAAAGGCGCTTATCTACCAGCCCTCTTGGGAATTGTGTCTCTGACTGTGATCGGCGTGCTACTGCATTACCACGATATCAATGTCCGCCAGATTCATACCAGCACGGACGTTCTGGTACTCGTTATCGCCGTTGTTGCAACACTTTGCCTCCTGGGGGCGCTCATCTGGAGCGCGATCAGGGCCCACCTGATAGATGACACCCTGAAAGGGGTCATGATCGAAACCGCCAAGACCACGTCTCTGGTCTTTATCATCCTGCTGGGTGCGGCCATGCTGACTGCAGCATTTCGTGCCTTTGGTGGTGAGGATCTGGTACGCGATTTTCTGAATCAGCTGCCTGGCGGTTTCTGGGCCAAGTTCATCATTGTCATGGCTGTTATTTTTATTCTCGGCTTCTTTCTTGACTTTATCGAGATCGCGGTGGTGGTGGTCCCCATCATCGCGCCGATTCTGCTAACGGATCCCTCGGCGAATGTCACTGCGGTATGGCTGGGGGTAATGATCGGCCTTAACGTCCAGACGTCGTTCCTGACGCCGCCATTCGGCTTTGCCCTTTTCTACCTGCGCGGTGTTGCCCCGGCGATTGTGAAAACGGTGGAGATGTACAAAGGGGTGATCGCGTTTATCGTGCTGCAGCTGGTGGCGTTGGGGATCGTCGCTGCCAATCCGGCACTGGTCAACTACCTCCCCAACCGGGTTTCTTTTACCTCTGAAACCGCACCTCCGCCTCGAAATCCCAAACTGCAGATCTGTCTGGAGGAGTATGTTTCTGGGCAGTTTGCTGAGGAGTCCGGGGGCCTTGAGGCTGCCCTGGACCGGGTGCGTACCCTGGATCTTGGCTATCTGCCTGATCAGACCCAATCCAGCCTTCAGAAGAGTTTCGATCAGGCCG
>CAYSMI010000090.1:0-4532 GCA_964432165.1 uncultured Acidiferrobacter sp. | reverse complement strand
TGACTGGAATGACACCCGGCAGGCATACCTCGATCTGGTCAAAGTGGAAACCAACGCACGCCGTCAGTACCGGCGAGGGACAGATAACGCCTATGAGCCGGTTGCTGCATTCCTCGCGGTGTTAAATGACAGCACAGATCTAGGGTCGCTCGAGGGAGAGATGCTGGCCATGCGCGAGCGGATAAATAAGGAGCAGGCTGAGCAGACTGTTCCGCAGCTGAAAGCGCTGGCGAAACAGTTCAGTGCGATCAAAGGGGCAGACAAGATAAAGTCCAAGATCTCCAAGGCACGGCGTGCGCTCGGCAAAAAGAAGCCGAAGGTCGACAAAGCGCTGAAGTTGTATGACGACGCGATTGAGGAATTTGATCAGCAAATGATCTGGCGGGGCCGTGCTGCCTCCGAGTTATACGCCGGCCTGAGTGAGTATGAGCAGGCCATCAGGGGAACTCTCGGGATCCGCCAGCAGATGAAAATGCCAGAAGAGCTCGCGCTGTTTGTAGCGGGATGTGCTTCGGGGCATCGGGACATCTCGCTGAATTTCTAGCAGCCCATTTTCCGGGCGTCCGGGCTGGCGACTGGTACACTTGTCAGACTTAACATCGTCAGCCAGAGTCTTATGACCGCAGATTCTCCAGTTTCAAGCTTAGTGGCTCGCGCTCGGATCGCTCAGGCGGAATACGAAACATTCGATCAGCGTCGGGTCGATGACGTAGTTGCAGCCATTGCCTGGACTATCCTGGAGCCTGAGCGCAACCGCTATCTGTCGCACCGGGCGGTGGAAGACACCGGTCTTGGGGACGTCGATGACAAATTTCAGAAAAACTACCGTAAGACGTTGGGACTGCTTCGCGATCTGACCGATGCTCCCTCTGTGGGTATTGTTTCAGAGGATTCCGAGCGGGGAATCATTGAAATAGCGCGGCCAGTCGGAGTGGTGGGTGCGATCACGCCGTCAACCAACCCGGTAGCAACCCCAACAAATAAAGTGATGAACGCGCTGAAAGGACGCAACGCGATTATTCTGGCCCCTTCGCCTCGCGGCGAGGCGGTTTGCGGGGAACTGGTTGAGTTGTTTCAGGAGGCGCTTAAGAAAGTTGGTGCGCCAGAAGCGCTGGTGCAGAAACTGCCCCGTCCGATCAACAAGGCCGACACTGAGACCTTAATGGGAGAGGTCGATCTGGTGGTGGCCACCGGCTCACAGAACAATATCCGCGCGGCCTATTCGAGCGGCACACCGGCAGTGGGTGTGGGCGCAGGCAATGTATCGGTAATTGTGGATGAAACCGCAGACTGTGCCGAGGCCGCAGCACAGATTGTCGCCTCAAAAACATTCGACAACGCCACCAGTTGTTCTTCTGAAAACAGCGTGGTCGTGCTGGATCAGGTTTACGATGTTCTGATCGCTGCCCTGGAGTCACAGGGTGTAAAAATGCTGACGGCCAATGAACAGGAAAGCCTGCAGCAACTGATGTGGACAGACGGCAAACTGAACCCGGCTGTCATCGCCCAATCGGCTGGGCAGATCGCGAAGATGGCGGGAATCCATTGTGAGGCTGATTCCGGGATCAAGGTCTTGCTGGTTCACGAGTCCGGAGCGGGGTCGGAATATCCGTTTTCGGGAGAGAAACTCAGCCCGGTCCTGACGCTTTACCGTGC
Source organism: uncultured Acidiferrobacter sp. (assembly GCA_964432165.1). GTDB lineage: Bacteria > Pseudomonadota > Gammaproteobacteria > Arenicellales > UBA868 > UBA868. Next base: position 2,876 of record CAYSMI010000090.1, on the reverse strand, counting down.
TGGAAATTTCGACGCGGCTCTGGCACAGGTGGCGCGGATCTATGATTACCAGGGCGCCGGCCATTCCGTGGGAATCCATACCCGTGATGAGAAGAGGGCAATGCGGATTGCCCTGGAACTGCCTACCTGTCGTGTCATCGTCAACCAGGCGCACTGCTTTGCCACTGGCGGCAGCTTCGACAACGCCCTGCCATTTTCACTCTCCATGGGCTGTGGCAGCTGGGGAGGCAACAGCATCAGTGAGAACATGAATTATCGGCATTACCTTAATACCGTCCGAGTCGTCAGCAGGATCCCGGCGCAGGAAGTCTCACCTGAGGAGCTGCTTGGGGATTACTGGACGCGTTATGGCAAGTAATGCGCCGTTGACCTTCGCCGAGGTCGAGGACTGTCGCGCCTTAACGATCCGGCAGCTTATCGACCAGTACGCGAAAGCACACCCGGAAAAAGCCTTCGCCGTCTTCCCGGATTCCGGCATCGAACTCACCTGGCTTGAGTTACAAAAGACCTGCGTACAACTGCACGCATACCTTGAGTCCCTGGGTGCGAAGCCGGGTGACCGGATCGGGATGTTGACAGCCAACGGACAATCGGCACTTGAGTTGTTTCTGGGCTGCATGTACGGCGGTTTTACCATCGCGACCTTTAATCCCGTGGCGGGGGAGGCTGCCCTGCGTTATGTGCTTGACCATTCTGAGGTCAAGATGGTTTTTGTTGATGAGACTAACGCTGATAGCGCGATGAAGATCTGCAGTGAAGAGATGCCGGCGTTAAAAGTCATCCAAACAGAAGCAACCAAGCCTCTGACCTTGCCGGCTGTCGACGGCGACGTTGCGCCTTTTTCGCCCGAATCTCAGGATGATGCACTGCTCATCTATACCTCCGGGACCACGGGTCGGCCCAAGGGGGTTATCCACTCCCACGCGAGTTTGCTGGCCGGCGGCGCCAATACGATGGCGGCACATCACCTCACGCCAGATGATCGTGCCTTATGCGTTTTGCCGCTCTGCCACATCAATGGCCAGGTGGTGACCGTGATGGCGCCTTTATTGAGCGGTTCTTCCGTCGCAATGCCGTCGCGCTTTCGGGTCTCCAGGTTCTGGGACTGGATGGGGGCTCACCGGTGCACCTGGTTCAGCGCGGTGCCGACGATCATTTCATATCTTCTGGGTGCAGAAGATGCAGTGACAGACCCCGAGATAAAAGACCTCGCCCATGTCCGGTTTGGCCGTTCTGCGTCCGCTGCATTACCGCCTGCAGTGCACAGAGCATTCGTTGAACGTTTCGGTATTCCTCTCGTTGAGACCATGGGAATCACCGAGACCGCCGCGCCGATTCTCTCGAATCCGCTCAATCCTGCCGAACACCGGATTGGTTCGCCAGGGAAAAGCTGCGGTAACGAAGTGCGAATTGCCAAAGAGAGTAACGCTGTTGCAGGCCACGGCAGTGAGGGAGAGATCCAGATACGCGGTGACAATGTCATGAAGGGTTATCTCAAGGACTCTGAAAAGACCCGCGAGGCGTTTACCAGCGATGGCTGGTATCGGACCGGGGACCTCGGACATATGGACGAAGAGGGCTATGTCTTTGTCACCGGCCGAATTAAAGAACTGATCATCAAAGGTGGCGAAAATATTGCGCCCAGAGAGATTGACGATGTGCTCTACCAGTTCCCCGGGGTGCTCGAGGCGGCTGCTGTCGGCATTGCGGATAGCCGATACGGGGAGGAAGTTGCCGCCTGTGTGGTGGCCAGCCCGGGCAATGCAATTGATGTGGACAAACTGCGTGCACATTGTGAAAAGAATCTCGGAACCTTCAAGACACCAAGCGTGTTCCATGTGATGGAGACTTTGCCGAAGGGGCCTTCCGGAAAGATCCAGCGGCTCAAACTGGTTGATTCGATTCAAGAGTCGGACTCTGGTGTCGCTTAGGCTTTTACCGGGATGAGTTATCAGTAGCATGGGCGCAAACAGTTTCCTGAGTCGTCACGAGGTGGTTTGCCCCCCGTCATTGCTGCGTCGTGCGGCAGGTAAACACCCTGCCGTCACTGCAATCGTCGGTGCGGATCATCCCGTCGCCCTGGACAGCGCCCGCCAGGCACTAGAGGCCGGGATTATCGAGCCTGTCCTGGTAGGCAGCCTGTCAGGGATAGAAAGCGCTGCGCAGGAGATTGGTTGGGACATCTCGGGCCTTGAGATTGTCGAAGCACTCGGAGAAGCCGGTGCCGCGCAGGTGGGCGCACAACTTGCATCTTCCAAACGTGTGCAGATGGTCATGAAAGGCCATGTTCATTCGGACACCTTCATGCGTCCGCTTCTCGCCAAAAAAGGGGGAATCCGGGGCTCGGGAAGATTGTCCCATGTGTTCCACATGACGGTCCCCGATAACGATAAAGCGATCATGCTGACCGATTGCGCACTCAATGTGGCGCCGAACATCACGACCCGCATTGCGATCATTGAGAACGTAGTGACTTTGGCCCACAAACTCGGAATCACAACGCCCCGTGTCGCGCTTCTCGCGGCGTCAGAAACGGTCAGTGGGGCAATGCCGGTGACCCAGGAGTGCGCGCGGATTGCTGAGCATTTTTCGGCTTCAGATCTCAATGCCGAGGTCTTCGGACCGCTCGCCTTTGACAATATCGTCTCCGCCGATGCGGCAAAGATGAAAGGTATCGAGCATCCGGTGGCGGGTGACGCAGATGTGATTGTGACGCCGACTATTGAAACCGGCAATGCACTCTTTAAGATGATGGTTTATTTCATGAGTGCCTGTGCAGGGGGTATTGTTCTTGGCGGCAGCGTCCCGGTTTTGCTGACCAGTCGCGCTGACCCGCCCGCGGCAAGGCTGGCGAGCGCTGCGCTTGGGGCGATCTC
>CAYSMI010000089.1:4602-6874 GCA_964432165.1 uncultured Acidiferrobacter sp. | reverse complement strand
TGGGGCCTTGAGGTGCCGTTGATGTTTGCCGAGCCTGGCTTCAGTGAAATCCCAACTCTGCGGCGCTCCAACGCCTTCGATATTGTGGCGCAGGAGTGTGCCGCCGTACGCCAGGGCGTCGGCTTGCTGGATATCAGCGGCTTTTCCCGTTACGAAGTGACCGGCCCCAATGCACAAACCTGGCTGGGTCATGTCATGGCCGGGCGCCTGCCGGCTCCGGGTCGTGCGAGGCTCGCTCCCATGCTGGCACCGAGCGGCCGCCTCAAGGGTGATCTGACGGTATTTAACTGGGGCGATGGCCGCTGGTGGATCATGGGCTCTTACTATCTTCGCAACTGGCATATGCGCTGGTTTCATGATCATCGCAGCGAAGGTGTCCAGGTACGTGATATTTCTGACGCGATTGTCGGATTTGGTCTCGCCGGACCTAAATCCCGAGAGGTGCTCTCGACCCTAACACACGAGGATATTGATGCGGCCTTACCCTTCATGGGATGCGCAACTCTCGACGTGGGTCTCATCCGCGCGCGGGTTGCCCGTCTTTCCGTATGCGGTGAACTGGGCTATGAGATCAACTGTAGTGCCGCAGAACACATTACCCTGAGAGAAATCCTGCTTGAAGCAGGTGCGAAACAGAACATCCGGGAGTTCGGCTTTTATGCACTGAACGCTTTACGCCTGGAAAAGAGTTTCGGCATCTGGAGTGCCGAATTTACTCAGGACCGCACACCGGGAATGACCGGTATGGACCGCTGGATCGACTGGTCACGTGATGATTTCATCGGTCACGAAGCCGCGTCCAAGGAACGGGCCGGCGGCGAGGCCTCGCAACGGCTGGTCACACTCGAGATCGATGCCGATGACGCCGAGGCGTCCGGATATGAGCCGATCTGGCAGGATGAAAAACGCGTAGGCTTTGTCACCTCGGGCGGTTACGGGCATCACACTGCCAAGAGTCTTGCCATGGGCCTGCTCGACATCGGTGTTGATGAAAAGGACGGTCCGTTGATGGTCGATGTCGTGGGCAAACGGCGCACTGCCCGTACACTGGCAGAACCCGCCTGGGATCCGAAAGGCGAGCGGATGCGGGTGTAACCTCTTTCGCAACCCTTCAGCTCCGCCGCAAAACTGTCATGACCCGCGAGCACCGAAGATCCCGCCGCGGCGAAGCGCGCCCGGTGATTCAGCCGGGCGAGGCGTGGCTGCGTATCAAAAATCCGTACCCGCCGATTGCACAGTTCAGCGACGATGAACTCGAAGCCATTCATCTGACCTCGCTCAATCTGCTGCGAGACAAAGGCATCAAAGTACTGAGCGCCGAAGCGCGCGAGCACTACCGCGAGGCGGGGACCGAAGTCAATGAAGACACCCTGATGGTGCGATTTGATTCTGACATGCTGCTTCAGACTGTCGGGCAGGCGCCACCGAGTTTCACGATGTATGGCCGCTCAGCGGATCGCTGGCTCGAGGTGGGTGAAAACAATCTGGTCTTTGCAACTGTAGGCGGTCCGCCGCATTACTCGGATCTTGAAAATGGCCGCCGGGCCGGCACACATGACGCGTTTCGTGATCTTCTACGCATGGCGCAAAACTACGATGTGATTCACCTCACGGCGCCGATGGTTGAACCTCAGGACCTGCCGACACATATCCGCCACCTGCATATGACCCGGTCGGTGGTGACCCTGACAAACAAGCCGACATTTATCTACTCCCGCGGCCGCGAGGCCGTTGCGGACTCCCTGGAGATCCTTCGGATCGCTTACGGCATTGACCAGCAGGCCTTTGAAGCGCAGGTGCACTGCTACACGGTGGTGAATGCCAACTCGCCACTACAGCTCGACGAGCTGATGTGCGCCGGCATTATCGATTTCGCCAAAGCCCGTCAGGCCATGATCTTGACTCCCTTTACGCTCGCGGGTGCGATGGCGCCCGTCACGCTTCCAGGTGCTCTGGCACAACAAAACGCCGAAGCGCTGGCCGGCATCGCGCTCGCGCAGATCGTCCAGCCCGGTGCACCGGTTGTGTATGGCGGGTTTACCAGCAACGTTGACATGAAGACCGGCGCACCGGCGTTCGGCACCCCCGAGTATGTCAAGGCGGCCTTTGCCTCGGGTCAGCTTGCCCGGCGATACCGCTTGCCGTACCGGACCTCAAACGTAAACGCATCCAATGCGCCGGACGCGCAGTCGGCCTATGAGTCCCAGATGTCCTGCTGGGGAGCCATTATGGGCGGGTGCAATATTCTGTTGCACGGCGCGGGCTGGCTTGA
>CAYSMI010000089.1:0-4502 GCA_964432165.1 uncultured Acidiferrobacter sp. | reverse complement strand
CAAAACTCGATGCCCTGCCCAGAATCCCTCTCGCTCATGCGCCGACGCCGATTGAGCGACTGAATAACCTTAGCGAGATGCTTGGTGGGACGCTGTACGTCAAACGCGACGACTGCACAGGTCTTGCCATGGGTGGCAACAAAGCCCGGCAACTTGAGTACTACTTCGGCGAGGCGCTTGAGAAAGACGCCGATACCGTACTCATAACCGGAGCGGTGCAATCGAATTTCGTCCGCATGGCCGCAGCCGCTGCCGCGAAACTGGGCCTGGATTGCCATATCCAGCTGGAGGAGCGGGTGGGAGATGCCAGCGCAGACTACCGCCAGTCAGGCAACGTGCTGCTGGACCGCATTTTAGGTGCGACGATTCATACCTACCCGGAGGGCGAGGACGAGGATGGGGCAGACGCTAATCTCAACATGATTGCGAACGAGTTGCGCTCAGCGGGCAAGAAGCCTTACATCATTCCTCTTGCGCCCGGTCACCCTCCCCTAGGGGCATTGGGATATGTTCGGACAGCGGCCGAGATCCTGAACCAGGCAAATGATCTGGACGGTGCCATCGACCATATCTTCGTTGCATCCGGCAGCGGCAACACGCACGCGGGTCTTTTGTTCGGATTCCGGTCGCTTGATTGGCCCATCCGCATCACTGGGGTCTGTGTCCGGCGAAATCGCGATCTGCAACTCGAGCGTATCAGCAACCGCTGTCAGGAAATTGCCGAACTGCTGGACATGGATAACCCCATTACATCCGGCGACATCAGGATCACAGACGAGACCTTTGCCCCCGGCTACGGCAAGCTAAACGATCAGACGCTTGACGCGATCGACCTTTGTGCCCGGCGCGAAGGCTTGCTGCTCGATCCCGTCTACACGGGTAAGGCGATGGCCGCATGCCTCAATCATGTCCGCAACGCACAAAAGAACCAGTCGACCCTCTTTATACACACGGGTGGCACACCCGGCCTCTTTGGCTACAGCAAGGAACTCAACCTGACCGGCTAGAGCAGCCCCATCGATCAGGGTAACGCCTGCTCGAGAGGTATCGCAGCCGCAGGTAGCCCGTCTCAGGGGGCGCCGGACAACACCTCGCCGACTGTCGATCCAAACTCGGAAGGCCGTTCGACTACCGTGACCCCGCACTCGCGCAGGATGTCCACCTTCTCTGCGGCCGATTCACCGGCTGCCGAGACAATGGCGCCAGCATGGCCCATGGTCCGACCCTTGGGCGCCGTGAGGCCAGCGATGTAACCGACGACCGGCTTTTGCATGTGATCACGGGCAAACTCGGCTGCTGCCGCCTCCTGGGGGCCGCCAATCTCACCGATCATCACCACCACCCGGGTTTGGGGATCCTGCTCGAAAGCCGCCAGGTGATCCTTGAACGAACTACCGTTGATGGGATCGCCGCCAATGCCGACGCTGGTTGATACGCCGATACCCTCGGCCTTGAGCTGCGATGCCGCCTCGTAACCCAACGTCCCCGACCGGCCGATGATTCCGACCTCGCCCTCTTTGTAGATGTGTCCGGGCATGATACCGAGCAGCGCCTTGCCGGGGCTTATGACACCCGCGCAGTTGGGGCCGATAAGCTGCATACGCTTATCTGCCTTGTAGCGGCGCATATAACGCTTGACCCGCATCATGTCCTGCGCCGGAATGCCGTCGGTAATGCACACGCAGGAGCGAAGACCCCCGTCGGCAGCCTCCATGATCGCGTCGGCCGCGAATGGCGGCGGGACAAACACGATGCTAGCCTCAGCGCCGGTGGCCGCCACGGCCTCCTTCACCGTATCGAAGACCGGCAGCCCGTGGTGGGTCGTTCCGCCGCGACCCGGGGTGACCCCGCCCACAATATTGGTGCCGTATTCAATCATCTCTTCGCTGTGGAACGAGCCGATCCGGCCCGTGAAACCCTGGACCAGAACGGGCGTTTGGTTGTCGATGACGATGCTCATGCCGCGGCCTCCCCCGTCACTGCGGCCACCGATTTCTCGGCTGCCTCGGCAAGCGTGTCAGCGGTGATCAACGGCACAGAACTTTCTTCGAGGATACCTCGACCCTCCTCTACGTTGGTGCCCGACAGCCGCACGACGACTGGCACTTGGATATCGAGATCCTGCATGGCTTTAACCACACCTTGAGCGACCCAATCGCAGCGGTTGATGCCGGCGAAGATGTTGACCAACACGGCCTTCACGTTCTCATCTGAGAGCACCAGGTTAAACGCCTTGGCGACCCGTTCGGGTGAGGCGCCGCCTCCGATGTCGAGGAAGTTGGCCGGCTCGCCGCCCGAGTGTTTGATCATGTCCATGGTGGCCATGGCGAGGCCAGCGCCGTTGATAATGCAGCCGATGTCACCCTCAAGTCCGACGTAACTGAGACCCCGGTCGGTTGCCCTCATCTCACGGGGATCCTCCTGGGACTTGTCGCGCAACTCGGAGATCTGCTGGCGCTTAAAGAGGGCGTTGTCGTCGAAGGCCATCTTGGCGTCCAGGGCCAAGATTCGACCGTCGGTAGTCACCACCAGCGGATTGATCTCGACCATGGTGGCGTCGAGATCCCGGAAAGACCGGTAACAAGCCTGCAGGGTGTTGGCCGCCTCGGTCACGATAGACGCATCCAGCCCCAGAGCGAAGGCCACCTCCCGGGCCTGGAAACCCTGAAGGCCAACTGCCGGCTCGACGACAACCCGGACCAGCGAGTCCGGATCATCCTCGGCGATCTGCTCGATTTCCATTCCGCCGGCGGCAGAGGCCACCAGCATGACCCGTTCGGTCGCCCGGTCGAGCACGAAACCCAGGTAGATCTCCCGATCGATGTCGGCCACCGATTCGATGTAGAGACGATACACACCGCGGCCACGGGGCCCGGTCTGATTAGTCACCAACCGGCTGCCCAGCATCTCGTCGGCAGCGGTCCAGACCTCCTGCTCGCTGCGGCACACTCGGATCCCCCCGGCCTTGCCCCGACCGCCAGTATGGACCTGGGCCTTGACGACCCACTGGTCTCCGCCGATCTCGGAGGCCCGGTACTGTGCCTGCTCCGGACTGTAGGCGAGACCACCCGGCGGGATCGGTACGCCGAAGTCAGCGAGCAGCGCCTTGGCCTGGTACTCGTGGATGTCCATCGTTCCCCTCTCCTCTGTTATTGATTACCCGGTGTATCGGTGATAAGCGGATCTGTGCTCGTGTCTGACGCCGGGCTCAGGTCTGGGATTTGCCCTGAATCGCATCGTCCATGGCCACCACGTTCTCGGCCATGCGGGCGGAAGCGGCGTCAATCATCCGGCCATCCAACTGGGCGGCGCCCCGACCCTCGGCGGCTGCCTCCTCAAGGGCAACGAGGATGCGTTTGGCTCTATCGACTTCGGCGGCGGGGGGCGAGAAAACATCGTTGGCGAGGTCAATCTGGGACGGATGGATAGCCCACTTGCCCTCGTAACCGAGCGCGGCGGCACGACGGGCTGCCAGTTGGAAGCCCTCCGGATCATTGAAGTCGCCAAAGGGGCCGTCCACGGGCCGAAGGCCGTAAGCCCGGCAAGCGACGAGCATCCGGGAGAGACCGTCGTGCCATTGATCGCCAGGATAGTCCGGGTTGAGACCACCGATATTGGTAGTACGGGCCCGACAACTGGCAGCGTAATCAGCCACCCCGAAGTGCATCGCCTCAAGACGATCACTGGAAGTGGCAATAGCTTCGACATTCGCCATACCGAGCGTGGTTTCGATCAGCGCTTCAAGACCGATACGGTGGCTGAGGCCGACCGCGGTCTCGATCTGGGAGACCATGGCGTCGACCATGTAGACATCGCCGGGAACACCCACCTTGGGAATCAGAATGGTGTCAAGGAACTGGCCCGCCTGTTCGACGATCTCGACGACGTCGCGGTACATGTAGTGGGTATCGAGGCCGTTGATTCGGATCGAAATCGTCTTGCCCGACCCCCGCCAATCAATATCGTTCAGGGCCTGGATGATGTTCGCCCGGGCCGCAAGCTTGTCATCAGGGGCGACTGCGTCCTCAAGGTCCAGGAAGACGTAATCAACATTGCTGGCCGCGGCTTTCTCGAACATTCGGGGGTTCGAGCCGGGAACGGCCAATTCGCTGCGCTGCAATCGACGGGTGCGCTCGGGGGTACGGGTATGGCTCATGGTCTTCTCATTCGTGAATCAGTGGAACTGGAGGATTGCAGTCAGGAACGGTCAGCCGATGCCGGCACATACAAACCAGCAATCTACCAAGTGCCTGATCTTGAAATCCTCAAGCGTTCAATTTTTGCGGCCGGAAGGATACGGCGAGTTCAGTCCCGCAATGAGTGCGATTACTAATTAGGCTTATCAAGAAAGGCTTATGACATTTGGGCCAGGCAATGCTTTAACCTCTGGATATCAAGGCAAAAATGGGTGAGCCGGTGATTTTTTGCACTCGAAACCAATTTAAGGGCGGGGCAAAATTTTTTCTTGTATCGACAAGAGAATGACCTTAGTGTCGCGCCCA
>CAYSMI010000088.1:0-7054 GCA_964432165.1 uncultured Acidiferrobacter sp. | reverse complement strand
GACCGGACTGACGAGCTCATCTGATTGTGGGTATCACCCAGGCTCCTGACCGGGATGCGTCGGTCATCATCGTCGGCTCGGGTTATGCTAGCGCAGCAGCGGTAATTCATCTCGCCCACAGCGGCTTTGCTATCTCAGACATTCTGGTCATCGGCCCGGGGCAACTCGGTGCCGGCCAAGCGTACGACTGTCTGGCAGATGCGTTTCGCCTGAATGTCCGCGCCGACCTGCAGCGCCTGTGGCCGGACCAGTCTGATCATTTTCCCCAGTGGGCAGACGCGCACATCCATGACCCGAACGCGAAGACCCATGCCGGAAATTTTTACCAGCGCGCCGATTTTGCCCGCTATGTGAGCGCGCAACTCAGCATAGTTCCCGGTGCTGCACGGCTGCGACAGGCTGTCGCCCGGGTCGTCGACATCAAGCCGATAAAAGGTGAATGGACCGTGATCTGTGATGATGGAACGCACTACCACAGCGCCCGGGTTGTGCTCGCCACCGGCAACCCGGATCCTGAGTGGCCTTTGGGAATCCAGCTTGAGGACGTTCCCACACTGGTGCGCACGCCCTGGCAGGGAGAGTGGCTCACCAAGATTGATCCGACGTCACACGTCTGCCTGATTGGCTCCGGCCTGACGGCGATGGACGCCCTCTATGGCCTCGCCTGCCAACAGCACCGCGGACGCATCAGTCTTTTGTCACCGCATGGAATACTGCCGCCTGAACAGGCCGCATGGGAACCCGGCCCTTCCTGCGAATGGCCCATAACAGCCCGTGGACCTGACTTTCTTTCTTTTATGCGCCGGACATTGAAAGACGGATCATGGGAGACACCGGATTGGCAGCAGGATTTTGAAGCGCTACGGATCGGTATCAATCAAGCCTGGCAGGGTCTGCCCGTCGAAGACCGTTTGATACTTCAGCGAAGAGCCGGCTGGCTGTGGTCGCTAGCCCGTTTCCGCGCCAGCCCTCAGACCGTGAATGCGGCCCGGGAAATGAGCACGAGCGGACAACTGACCATCGTCCGGGGTCGTCTTCGCAACCTCGTCAGAGCCCGCGATGAGCATTGGCGGATAGACCTGACAGACAGTGAACCCCTGTCCGCTGATGTTGTCATCAACTGCACGGGTGTCGGCAGCGATGCGTTAATCCACAGGCTGATGAAATCAGGACAACTCACGCCCATCGGCCGCAGCACAGCGCCATCGGTCTCGACTGACTTACGGGCTGTCGCGCCCGATCGGCGAGTACACAGCAATTTTTTCTGTATCGGTTCAGCTACGGCGCTCGCCCTTGGGGATGTGCTCGGCGCTACCAGTGTTGCGCGACAAGCCGAACAACTTGCAAAAACACTGTCAGCCCGTACCCATCGGGTAAGCCGCGGTTAGATCTTGCCGGCTGGCCCGACTACCACTGCTGGGCCCAGTCGGCTACTGCGCTGATGAGCTCATCGTCCATCCCGTCGAAAAAATGATTCGCGCCCTCGATCACCTGTTGGGAGTAGTGCGCATTATGGACCGAACTACTCTTTCGAGCGTCTGCCGTTTCCAGCACACCGGGAAGGTCGTCGGCACCATAAAGATCGAGCACCGGAATGGTTATCTTTTTCAAAGACGCCGCGCTGTTTACGTGACTGTCCTTTTGCGTTGCACCCATCCCGATAGCAATAAACCCTTTAACATCGCTGGGGTGCCGGGAAAGGTAGTAACTCGACATGGTGGCACCTTGGCTGTGGGCGACAATCAGCAGGGTTTTGATACCCTTATCCTTTAAGAATGCTTCAGCGGCGCTTAATCGCGGGGGCACTTCCGGGTAAAGTGCGACATATTCCTCGTACTGTGCTTCGTTGTGCAGGATCGGCATCTGGATAGAAAGGGTATTCCAGCCGTGCAGGGCCATCTCGACCCGGATGGGCTGTACCACCTGCTGCCAGTTCGGATGTATACCGGTGCCATGCACTATGACCATCCCTTTATCCGAACTGTTCTCAGCTTCGGTGTAGATCGCGAAGACGTCCCGGCCTTCGACCACGAGGTCAACGACTTCACCATCCATAACCGAGTCTTCGACCTGCTCGCGCCAGCGCTGTTCCTTTTCAAGATCTGAAGCCGATGCCGGCACGGCAAACATCAGCAACATTATCCAGGCAATTGTCATTGGCCTCATCGTTCGTATCTCCCAAATCATGTCAGCACAGATTCTTATCGCACTCGTCTACCCCAAATTATAGATTTTTCAGGGATTTTCAGAAGCAGTGTAAATCTATTGAAAAGGTCAGGGGCCTCTTTTTATAATCCCGGCCACGTTCGCGATGGCGTCGCGATCGACCGTACTTGGCACTTTGCTCTGGGTTCCCCAGACACAGTATTAAGGCATCCTGTACGCCCGGATGAATTTTCCGGGCTGATTCACTGAAGATCACCCGGACAACACGAGGTGATCAAGATGAATCCCGTCCCGCAAAGACCCGAGTTTTTCGAGTTGGCTAACGGGTCGAAAAGCCCCCTCCCTTTTTCTGCCACCGAGTACGGCAGACGGCTCGTCGCGCTCAGGCAACTGATGGCGGACAAAGGCCTTCGCGCTGTTCTGCTGACATCCATGCACAACGTCGCCTATTACTCTGGATTCCTGTACTGCAGTTTCGGCAGACCTTACGGATGCATCGTCACCGAGACCGGTTGCACCACGATTTCCGCGAATATTGATCTGGGGCAGCCTTGGCGGCGCAGTTACGGTGACAATCTGATCTACACCGACTGGAAACGCGACAATTACTGGCGCGCAGTGAATCATGTGTTGCCCGACACTAACCTTGTTGGGATTGAGGGTGATCATCTTAGCCTCGCCGCCCGGCAGAAGATGGAGGCGCTTCACCCGGACCTGCGGGTTGAAGATATCGGCAATGACATCATGGCGCTGCGAATGATCAAATCCGCAGAAGAAATTGCGCTCATTAAAGGCGGTGCGCGCATAGCCGACATCGGAGGCGAAGCGGTGCGGGATGCGATCTGCACCGGAGCAAGAGAGATTGATGTCGCCATGGCTGGACGGGACGCCATGGAGCTCGCCATTGCCAAAGACTACCCCGACAGCGAGATCCGGGACACCTGGGTGTGGTTTCAGTCCGGGATCAACACGGACGGGGCGCATAACCCGGTTACTACCCGGCAGTTGGAGACGGGCGACATCCTGAGCCTCAATACCTTCCCGATGATCTCCGGGTACTACACGGCGCTTGAGCGGACCCTGTTTCTCGAAGATGTGGATCCGGCTTCTCTGAAAATCTGGCAGGCCAACGTTGATGCTCACGAACTGGGTTTGTCATTGATCAAACCGGGTGCCCGGTGCTCTGATATCTGCGAAGAAATCAATATGCATTTCGCTTCACTGGATCTGCTGCAGTACCGTACATTCGGTTACGGGCACTCCTTCGGCGTGCTGTCGCACTACTACGGCCGGGAAGCGGGGCTGGAACTGCGGGAGGATATCGATACCGTTCTTGAGCCCAACATGGTGGTTTCGATGGAGCCCATGCTGACCATTCCGGAAGGACAACCTGGTGCGGGCGGTTATCGGGAGCACGACATCCTGGTGATAACGGAAAACGGCTCAGAGAACATCACCGGATTTCCCTACGGCCCCGGCCACAATGTGATTTCCAGTCGGTAGTTGGGTGGCCTGCACTACTCGTAGCGTGGCGGCGTCCTGGCATCAGGCGTTGTATCCAGTTCCCGCGCGAAACGATGGCCTGCGTAAACCGCCGCGGCAATAATTGCCGGTGCCTCGCAGTCACCGATGCGGTGCAGGGTGGGCGCACCAGCGGGTGAGCCCTGCTGAAGGCGCTCACTGAGGGTCTGATACAGCGTGTCGTTAGGTTGTCGGGCCGTCACCATCACCAAAGCATCCACTCTGATGGACTGCTCCTGATCGGTGTAGGCGCTGGTCATCCTGGCATCCTGACCGTCATATGACAGTAACTGATGACCGGTCTGAAGAGTGACGCCAAGTTCCAGAAGACGTTTTTGCACATAAAAACGTTCCGAGGTGTAGTCACACCAGTCGGAGATGACATCCTCGGGCGTGACCAACGTCACCGCTTGACCGGCAAGACAGATTTTCTCTGCGACAAGTCCACCCATATAAAAACTGTCATCGTCATAGACCAGCACCGGGCCTTGCGGAATATGACCCGCCATGATGTTATCCGGCGTCAGGATATTTGCACCGGCATTCAGCGAATCAAAAGGATAAGGATGTGATCGGCCAAAACCGTCCGCTCTCCAGAGCGCACCGGTTGCGATGACGACGTGATCAGCGCCCGTCGCGATGACGTCATCGGCGCTGAGTTCACTCTCACGAAAGACTTGCACGTTGGCCATTTTTTGAATCTGCTGCAGGCGGTAATCGCGCACCCGAACCCATTCGCCCAGGCCCGGCAGCGCTGCCTCTCGGGTGACCCGTCCACCGAGCTCGCGCGTTGCCTCTGCAAGCGTGACCTGGTAACCGCGTTGTCCAAGCGCTCGCGCTGCCTCGAGACCCGCCGGACCCGCACCGACCACCAGCACCTCGGCATCGGAATCCTTTTTGGCAACAACTTCAGGATGCCAGTTTCGTCGATACTCCTCCCCCATCGTGGGGTTCTGGGTGCAGCGAATGGGCGTCCCCAGCCCGTCCCCGGTATAGCAGATGTTGCAGCCGATACATTCGCGAATGTCTTCGGGACGCCCTTCCCTGATTTTGTTCGGCAGAAATGGGTCCGCGATCGAGGGACGCGCGGCACCGATAAAATCGACGATGCCCCGCCTCACCTGGGATGCCATGGTGTCGGGCGAGGTAAACCGGCCTACCGTCACCACCGGCTTGGTCGTTACCGACTTCACAAATGACATGTGCTCCTCAAGTGACCCTTCCTTGAAAAAACGCGAAACACCCATCTCCTGATAGTAATTGTTGATGTTGATATCCCACAGATCCGGCAACTCGGCCAGCATTTCCAGTCGGTCACGACGCTCCTCGGTCAACTCGGACGCTTCTTGGTCATCGCCGCCCACCGAGTAGCGCACAGCAACTGCGCAGCGGTCTCCCACAGCTTCCTTGGTTTCCTCAATCAGTTCACGAAGCAGTCGCGTCCGGTTCTCCATGGATCCGCCGTACTCATCGGTTCGAGCATTGGTCTGCGCCGACAGAAAATGGGACAGCAGATAACCATGGGTTGCATAGACATAGACGATGTCAAAGTCCGCCTTTTTTGCCCGAAGTGCCGCCTCGCGATGCCAACGCCGGAATTCACGGATGTCCGACTTGTCCATTGATCGCGGCTGATAAGGATGGCCTGCAAGATTCGGGATACTGGCGACATCACAACCGGTCTCCCGCGTGTAATGATTGGCCGAGCGGGCGCCGCCGAACCAGAGTTCCACACCGGCCAGTGCACTATGATCATGTACCGCCTGCGTCATGAGCGCCTGATCTTTAATGTGATTGTCATGCCACAGGGCAGCGTTCGGATGCGGAAGATCATCGGAAGCAGGATGAATCGAGCACCATTCAGTACAGACAACGCCCCAACCGCCTTCTGCCTTCATGCCGCGCAGTGCCGCGGCCATTTTTGGCCGCAACCAACCCAAGCCGGTGCAGTGCGGCACCTGGTAAAAACGGTTTTTTGCTCTTACCGGTCCGATATCGACGGATTCGAACAAAAGGTCATGCTGAGAGTCGCGCAAGATGAAGGCCCTCCTGAACTTTGTCACGGTAAAGACGGCAGAGTATCCTACCAGTCCCTATTCGTCCGGCCGTGGGATTTTCGGCGCCTATACGCCGCACACTCATCTTCGGGCGCTTCTACAAGGCATTATTATGGATGTCACGCCACAACATGACCGGCGTCGCTGGCTAAAGGCCCTGACGGCATCCGTACTCGTACCACGCCTTGCCATCGCTGGTTCACCTACACGCCCGGATGTTGTCATCATCGGTGCCGGGATCGCGGGGCTAGAAGCCGCCCGGACCCTGGCAGAGCAGGGGATCACCTTTGTTCTGATCGACGCCAATAACCGGATTGGAGGTCGGGTACATACCGATCATTCCATCTTCAACCTTCCCTTCGATACGCACGCTCACTGGATGAGAGCATCCCCGAACAATCCGCTGATCACGCATGCCAGAGCCAACGGTTTTGAAGTCTATCAGGACCCCGGCCAGGTCGAATACTTTGTCGGTCAGCGAAAGGCAACCGACAGCGAACACGCCGAACTTCGCCAGACCGATGCCCTCTTCAACAGCAGAATCAGGCGTTCTGCCCTGAGCAACACCCAAGGACCCAATGACAATGCCCGTACCGCTCTCGGCGAGGACTTTTTTGCAAGGCCCTGGGGATACACCGTTGCCTCGGAGTATGGCGTGTGGGACATGGCGCAGGATTCCGAAAACTGGTCGCCCAAAAGCTGGTGGAACAGCCTGGATGCGACCAGTTGGTTCTGTACCCAGGGTTATGGCTCGATCGTGGCGCACTATGGTCGTGATATACCGGTCAACCTGCGAACTGCGGCATCCAAGATCAACTGGGGCGGCCCGGATGTTGCCGTCACGACCTCTGCTGGCACGATACGGGCCCGCGCCGCGATCCTGACCGTTTCGGTAGGCGTGCTCGCTGCCGGACGCATCAGGTTCACCCCAGCCTTGCCCCTACCAAAGCAGCAGGCCATTCACGATATTGATATGGCATTGATGAACTACATCGGCCTGCTGTTCAAAAAAGATATCTTCGGCTTCGGCCCGGACACTTATGTTTATCAGCAGCAAAAAGACGAGACCGGAGTGGGATACCTCACCAATACCCACCGTTCGAATCTCACCTACGGATATGTTGGCGGCAGTCAGGCGAAGGCGCTGGAACTCGAATCGATGGAGACGGCCATCGCCTATGGTCTTGATGGTCTGAAAAGCATGCTGGGCAACGATATCGAAAAACAACTGGTTAAGGGCTTCGCGACCGCCTGTGGAAAGGTTCCCCTTTTTGATGGGGCTTATTCGTCCGTCAGGCCAGGAAAGAGCG
>CAYSMI010000087.1:5842-7113 GCA_964432165.1 uncultured Acidiferrobacter sp. | reverse complement strand
GGATGCTGATCGCGGGTCACAAAGGCGGGGATAATGGTGTGATAAGGCCTTTTGCCGCCTCCGACCTGATTGGGGTGCCCGGCCTGCGTGACGAATCCTTTTCCGCGGTTGTGCAGGGTGATACCGGTGTCAGGCACCACCATGCCGGAGCCGAAATTATCGTAATGGGACTGAATCATCGAGACCATCATCCCGTTGGCATCAGCCGTCGCGAGGTAAACCGTTCCTTTGTCGGGTTGGATCTCGACATCGGGTGTACTGGCCCTGTCGAGACTGATCTTCGCGGCGCAGCGGGCGAGGAAATCATTATCGAGCAGGGCATCGGTCGATACCGTCATGGCACCAGGATCGGCAACATGGCGGTGAGCGATAAAAAAGGCACTCTTGATCGCTTCGATCTGTAAATGCACGCCATCTGCGGACAGCGGTTCGTGGTGTTCGATCTCAAGGTGGCGCAGGATGCCGAGCGCTATCAGCGTGACGATACCCTGGCCGCTCGGTGGGATTTCATGCACGGTGAGCCCGGCGTAATCAAGGGCCAGGCAGTCTGTCCAGAAGCCTTCGTGGCCGGCAAGGTCATCCAGGCTCATCACGCCGTTGTACCGGGCGCAATCCGCCACAATTTTTCGTGCTAATTCGCCCCGGTAAAAACTTTCCCCCTGCGAGGCACAGATCTCTTCGAGCGAATCCGCCATCGCCGGGCACTGGAAGTGTTCACCCACGCCGGGTGCGCGCCCGGAGATCGTAAAGGCATCGTGAAAGCCGTCGTATTGCACAAACTGTCCAACCGTGCGTTCCCAGTCCTGTGCCAGCACTGGAGAGACCGGATAACCGTCGCGGGCATATCCAATCGCGCTTGCGAAGAGTTGATCAAAAGGCACAGAGCCGAAGCGTTTCCAGAGCTGCACCCAGGTATCGACCGCACCCGGCACCGTGACACTGTCCCAGCCGTTTTCAGGCATGCTGTCCTGGCCGGCAAAATATTCGGGTGTCCACGCCGCAGGAGAGCGGCCGCAGCCGTTAAAGCCGTGCAAACCGGAGGCATCCCCAATGATGGCAAAGGCGTCGCCGCCGATGCTGTTCATGGTGGGTTCGACAACGGTCAGGCAGATCGCGGTGGCGATGGCCGCGTCCACGGCATTGCCGCCGCTACGCAGGATCTCAAGGCCGGCCTGGGCGGCGAGCGGCTGTGAGGTGCTGACCATCCGGCGCGCATAGACCGTGGACCGGCGGGACGGATGCCGATGATCGCGATCAACTTTTTCAAACAT
>CAYSMI010000087.1:0-5742 GCA_964432165.1 uncultured Acidiferrobacter sp. | reverse complement strand
CCATGTCCTCGCGCAGACGGGCGCTGCAATGGGCATCGAGCGGCATGTTGAGCGCGTCCCAGCGATATTGGACCGGCTCACCTGGGGAGACCTCACCGATCAGGATTCTGGCGGTTCTTTCGGCGGGGTCATCAAACCACTCGACGCTCCCCTGGCTCCTGACAATATCGAGGTGAGCCAGGCCCTCTCCGGCAATATAGGTGTACAGTCCCTGGTCGTCGCGCTCGCGGCTGTTGTGAATATGACCGTTGATGATAGTGCGCGCACCGATCTGCAACAGCTGCTCGCGCAGCCACTCGCCCTCACCGAAGTTTTCGATACTGTGATCAGAGGGTTGTTTTTCAATGGGGCGCAGGTCCGTAATCGGCCGGTGACTGAAGATGACGTAGTCACGGATCCCGGGGTTGCCTTTAAGTGCCCGAAGCCGCCGCAACAGCGCACCGCGCATGCCGCCGGACCAGGGGATAGTGTCTGCTGCGGTATCGAGATTCACAAACTGTATGCCGCCCAGGCGGAACGTGAAGTTGCGCGGGCCTACCTGACGCTCGAACCAGTGCATCAGGTTCGGGTCGAAGCCGCGGACAATGTCGTGATTACCAAGCGCTGCATATACCGGGACCGGACTGCGTGAGAGGTTGCGGATGACGTTGAGATCATCACCCGGCTGGTAGTAAAGGTCGCCCAGCAGCAGAAGAAACTGTGCGCCAAGTTGCTGGGTCCGCTGCAGTGCCCACGCGAGTTCGCGATCGCCGCCGGTATCACCAATCGCAGCGAACTGGTAACTGTCAGCAAACGGCACCTGCCAGTGCAATCTGAGCGCGGTGTTCGGTTCTGCCTTACCCAGTACCGTCCGCTTCAGGCCATCGCTAGATGCTTTCTGGATTTGCCCGTCGCCCTCACTGCTCAGCACAGCCTGGGGATGAACGTTATCGAGGGTCACGTGGAATGTACCCTGGACACTCAGTACGGGCTCCGGTGTGAACGCCCGCCAGGCGAGTACGTCTTCCTCGATCGCAGTAAAAAATGCACCCTCACCCTCAACGGCAAAACCACCCTTCGGATGCCGGGCCTGGTGTTCTACGTGGCGGGGCTCCACCATCAGCGGCACCCGCAGCCCACGCATCGCGAGCGCGTTGATGCCAACCCCGGCGCCCACCAGTGTGAGTGCACCAAGAAACTGACGGCGGGAAGACGGCTTGCTCATGAACCTTTGTCTGAAGCGATAACTTTGCGCGAAGGGTGCACTTGGCGGTGAGCAGCCCCGAACCCGGCAGGACGGACTCTCTACAGCGGACTACGTAGAGCCGTGTTTACTGCTGATCAACGCAAGGGATTCTAGCACCCGATCGGGCGCTGGCCCGTAAACTAATCTGCCGTTGAATCTGCTTCGGAGTCCCGGATCAGTTTGGCCAGGGTGTCGGGATCGAAGATCGTCAAACACTGGCGCGTCGCTTCGATGAGACCGCCTTGTTTCAACTGGTTGAGCGTACGTGTGACGCTCTCACGCGTTGTGTTGGTTCGGCTCGCGAGATCGGCATGGGTAGGCGGTGGCGTAATCTCAACCGCACCGTCTTCCGTGGGATGGGTGCTCGCCAGACGGAGCAGCTCGGCGTGAATCCGGTTGCTGGTGTTCAGTGTGCTGAACTCGAAGACTTTTTCATCGGCCCGCCGTAGACGGCCCGCAAGCTCGATCATGAGCGCCCGCATCACCTTGGGATGTGTGTCGAGAAAATCATTGAAGACGCTCGCCGGCAGCGAGGCCAGCAGGCTCTCCTCGAGCGTGACCACAAAACTGGAGCGTGGTTGCCCATCGAGCGCGGAGAGCTCGCCAAAAACATCACCCTTGACGAGCTCAGCAAAGGTAATCTCTTTGCCCGCATCAGAAAAGGTTTTCGCACTGACCCGGCCACTACAGATGAAATACACCTCGTCACAGGGCGTATTCTGGGCAAGGACTTCGTTTGCCGCCTCGTGGCGGGACCAGGTGCACTGTTCAGTGAGTGCTGTCAGCTGGTCTTCCTCTAGAGCAGCAAAGATTCGAACCTGTCCCAGGGCGGTGACACTGACTTTGCCGGTCGGTTGCTTTGCCATTATTAAGGACTCCGTGGCGCACCTGCTGTTTACCTTAACCGATTACGCGGCCTTCGGCGACAGGATCTTGCCTCGACGTGATAAGAATGCCGGTTTTACCGCAATGTCGCTATGATCAGGCCGCATGGAGGCAAGATTACCCAGCCGGATTGTCTGCTTGACCGAGGAGACGACCGAAACGCTCTACCGTATTGGAGAGGCCGACCGGGTCGTGGGGATCTCGGGATTCACGGTAAGGCCGCCGCAGGCCCGCAAGGAAAAACCCCGCGTAAGCGCCTTCACCAGCGCTCGCATCGATCGGATTCTCGCGTTGTCGCCAGATCTCGTACTCGGCTTTTCGGATCTGCAGGCCGACATCGCCCAGGAGCTGATCCGCGCGGGCGTGACTGTGATGGTGTTCAATCACCGCTCGGTGAGCGGTATTTTCGACATGATGAAAACCCTCGGCGCAATGGTAGGCGCTGGTGACTCGGCGCAGATTCTGATTGACGAATGCCGGCAGAACCTTGAGCGTGCCCGTGCCCGTGCCCGTGCCCGCTCACCGCGTCCCCGGGTGTATTTTGAAGAGTGGGATACCCCGCAGATTTCGGCGATCCGCTGGGTGTCAGAGCTGATTGAGGCGGCAGGTGGGGATGATATTTTTCCCGAACTCGCGCAGTGTCCGGACGGCAAGAGCCGGATTATTGCTGACCCCCAGGAAGTGGTGCGCCGACGTCCCGACATCATTATTGGATCGTGGTGCGGCAAGAAGTTTCGGCCAGAGAAGGTCGCTGCCCGGCCAGGCTGGTCGGTAACGCCGGCAGTCCAACAAGACGCGCTCTATGAAATCAAGTCAGCCGAGATTCTCCAACCCGGCCCGGCTGCGCTCAGCGACGGGCTCTCACGGCTGTGTGCCATCATTGACGAGTGGCACGCGGCGCGAGATCTGCCCGCTCATGAGCTGGGGCAGGATGTCACTGGTTAAGCGCGGCGTCGTTCCAGACCTCAAAATCCATCGCGGCCTTGATCAGCGAGCGCGTGTAGTCGTTTTCGGGGGCGGAGAAGACCCGGTCCGCCTCACCCTGTTCAACCACCCGGCCTGAGCGCATCACGATGATCTCGTCGGCAAGGGCACGTACCACGCGAAGGTCATGACTGATGAAAAGATAGGTCAGTCCGTGTGTTTCCTGCAGCCGTAACAGCAGGTCAATCATCTGCGACTGGACCGCCCGGTCCAGGGCAGAGGTCGGCTCATCCAGCACGATCAGCGCCGGCTTCAGGATCAGCGCCCGGGCCAGGGCGATGCGCTGACGCTGTCCGCCGGAGAACTCGTGCGGGTAGCGCAGGCGCGCATCGGACTCCAGGCCGACTTCCGTAAGGGCCTCGATGACCCGCGATTCTTGATCCTGTCCCTTCGCAATTCCGTGCGCCGCCAATCCCTCGGCGATGATGTCGCCGACACTCATCCGCGGGCTGAGGCTGCCGTAAGGATCCTGAAAAACAATCTGCATCTGGCGGCGCAGGCCCATAAGGGCGTTATGGCGCAGGCCGTCGATACGCTCTTCCCGGAAGGTGATCGTGCCGTGGCTTTTCGCCAGGCGCAGCAGCGCCAGCGCCAGGGTGGTCTTGCCCGAGCCGCTCTCGCCCACGACACCGACGGTGCGGCCAGGGTGCAGTGCCAGACTGACACCGTCCACGGCTTTGACATGATCGACAATGCGCCGCAGGATGCCCCGGCGCACTCCGAACCAGACACCGAGCTGCTGTGCTTCAAGAAGGGGGCTGTCCGACTTTTGGGTAACGATCCGCCGGGCTTTGGGTTCGGCCTCGATGAGTGTTTGGGTGTATTCCTCGGCGGGCGTTTCAAAAATTGTACCCGTGGTACCGGATTCCACGATCATCCCGCCCTGCATGACATAAACGCGGTCCGCAGTCTTTCGCACGACACCGAGATCATGGGTGATCAGCAGCAAGGCCATGTCCAGTTTCCGGCACAGTTCATCGAGTAATGCCAGGATCTGCGCCTGCGTGGTGACATCGACAGCCGTCGTCGGCTCATCAGCAATCAGCAGACGGGGTTCGTTGGCAAGTGCCATGGCAATCATGACCCGCTGACGCTGGCCGCCCGAGAGCTGGTGCGGCCAGGATTTGAGCTGGCGCTCGGGGTCACGGATGCGCACCTGCTCGAGAAGTTGCAGCGCCCGCTGCCGGGCATCGTGCTCCTTCAGTCCTTTGTGCAGGATCAGCGTCTCACAGATCTGTTTCTCGATCGTGTGCAGGGGATTCAACGACATCATCGGCTCCTGGAAAATCATGCCGACCCGGTCGCCGCGCACGCGCTGCAGCACGCTCTCGCCAGCACCCAGAAGTTCTTCCCCCTCGAACCGGATACTGCCGCCTGGATGACTGGCGCGGGGATAGGGCAGTAGCCCGAGTATCGACATGGCCGTCACCGACTTGCCGGATCCTGATTCGCCGACCAGCGCGACCCGCTCGCCGGGGTCAATATGCAAAGAGACATCTTGAACGGCATCAATGTGACCTGCGGGTATCGCAAAGCGTACCGACAGACCCCTGATATCCAGCAGCGGTTTTGCCTGTTGGTTGTCGGCCATCATGAATCCAGTGTCTTGCGTGGGTCGAAGGCGTCGCGAACCGCTTCGCCCACAAAAATCAGCAGGCTCAGCATCGCACCGATGACGAAAAAGCCGGTGAGACTGAGCCACGGCGCCTGCAGGTTGGCTTTGCCCTGTGCGAGCAGTTCGCCCAGTGATGCGGATCCGGGCGGCAGACCGATGCCGAGAAAATCCAGCGAGGTCAGCACCGTGACCGAGCCGGCCAGGGTGAACGGCATAAAGGTGATGGTCGCTACCATCGCGTTCGGCAGCAGGTGGCGGAACATGATGACCGTGTTGCTCACCCCCAGCGCCTGGGCGGCCCGGACATACTCGAAGTTGCGCGCACGCAGGAATTCCGCGCGCACCACACCGACAAAGCCCATCCAGGAAAAGAGCAGCAGTAAACCCAGCAGCCACCAGAAGTTGGGCTCGACCACACTCGCGAGGATGATCAGCAGGTACAGCGTTGGCAGCCCCGACCAGACCTCGATAAAGCGCTGGGCCAAAAGATCGGTCCAGCCCCCAAAGTAGCCCTGCACCGCACCGGCAGCGACGCCGATTACCGCACTGATAATGGTCAGCGTAAAGCCGAACAGCACCGAAATCCGAAAGCCATAGATCGCCCGGGCCAGCACATCCCGCGCCTGGTCGTCGGTGCCCAGCCAGTGCTGCCGATCGGGCGGTGCGGGCGCCGGCACGGGAAGATCCCAGGCCACCGTCTGGTGGTGATACCGGATCGGCGGCCACAGCATCCAGCCTTCGGCATCAATGAGCTCTGCAAGGAAGGGGTTGCGGTAATCTGCTTCGGTGAGAAAGTCGCCGCCAAAAGTCGTCTCGGGGTAGGCCTTGAAAATCGGCATGTAGACCTCGCCGCGGTACACCACGACAAAGGGTTTGTCGTTGGCGACAAACTCGGCAAAGAGCGACACGGTAAAGAGGATCAGAAAAATCCACATCGACCACCAGCCGCGGCGGTTCGAGCGGAAGTTATGCAGCCGGCGCCGGGTCAGGGGGCTGAGTCCTTGGCCGTCCACCTAGGTCTCCCGGCTTTCAA